>NZ_JBYNAH010000045.1:0-26291 GCF_059781815.1 Salipiger sp.
GAGACATGGCTGTCCAACAGAACAAAGTATCCAAATCGCGCCGCAACAACCGCCGGGCGCATGACGCCCTCACTGCGGCGAACCCCAACGAGTGCGACAACTGCGGCGAGCTGAAGCGCCCGCACCATGTCTGCCCCTCCTGCGGTCACTACGGTGAGCGCGAGGTCGTGGCCATGGCCGACGAGATCGAGCTGGACGAAGACGCAGCCTGAAACCGTCCGAAGGCCCGTGCCGCATGACCTCCGAACAGGATAAATCGCAGGCACGCGGACCGATCGTCCTATCCATCGACGCCATGGGCGGAGATCGCGGGCCGGCAACCATCGTTGCCGGCCTTGCCACCTTTGCGCAGCGCAACAAGCAGGCGAAGTTCATCCTTCACGGCCCTGCCGACCAGCTCACCCCGCTGGTCGAGAAGCGCAAGCTGGGCAAGCGGGTCGAGATCCGCGACGCCCAGGGTGTCGTCTCGATGGAGGACAAGCCGAGCCACGTCATGCGGAACGGGCAGGACACCTCGATGTGGTCCACGCTCGATTCGGTGCGCAACGGCGAGGCGACGGTCGCGGTGTCGTGCGGAAATACCGGCGCGCTGATGCTGCTGGCGATGGTGCGCCTGCGCAAGCTGCCCGGCGTCAACCGCCCCGCCATCGCCGTGCTCTGGCCGTCGAAGAACCCGCAGGGGTTCAACGTCATGCTCGACGTCGGCGCCGACATTCGCGCCGACGCGCAGGACCTGCTGAAATACGCCCTGATGGGCGCCTCCTACGCCCGCAACGGGCTGTCGCTCGAGCGTCCGCGCGTCGGGCTGCTCAACGTGGGCACCGAGGAGCACAAGGGCCGCGCCGAGCTCAAGCAGGCGCATGAGCTGATCTCCGAGGCCGCCAAGGGCAACAATTTCGAATTCGTCGGCTTCGCCGAAGGCGGCGACATTCCCGGCGACCGCTGCGACGTCATCGTCACCGACGGCTTCACCGGCAATATCGCGCTCAAGACCGGCGAAGGCACCGCCTCGCTGATCGGCCAGTTCCTGCGCGAGGCCTTTGCCTATTCGCCGCTGTCGCGCGTCGCCGCCCTGCTCGCCCTGACCTCGCTCAAGCGCCTTCAGGCCCGCATCGATCCGCGCCGCAAGAATGGCGGCGTGTTCCTCGGCCTCAACGGCACCGTGGTCAAGAGTCACGGCGCCGCCGATGCGACCGGTGTGGCAGCGGCCGTCGAACTGGCGTACGATCTGGCGCAATCGGGCTTTGGCGACCGACTCGCCGCCCGCATCGCGTCGGCCGCGAGCAGTGCCGAGGACAGCGCCGCCGAGACCGGCGCCGAGCAGAAAAAAGACGGAACGGATCCATGACCATACGCGCGCAGGTGGCGGGGGTCGGGCATTACCTGCCCGAACGCATTGTCCCCAATGCCGAGTTCGAACAGACCCTCGACACCTCGGATGAATGGATCCGGACGCGGTCGGGGATCGAGCGCCGCCACTTCGCCGCAGACGGTCAGGCCACCTCCGATCTCGCCAGCCGCGCCGCCGAGGCTGCGCTGGCCAATGCCGGGCTGCAAGCCTCTGATATCGACGCGCTGATCGTCGCCACCTCGACCCCGGACCTCACCTTCCCCTCCGTCGCCACCATGGTGCAGGCGAAGCTCGGGATGGAGACCGGCTTTGCCTTCGACGTGCAGGCGGTCTGCGCCGGCTTCGTCTACGCGCTCACCAATGCCAACGCGCTGATCACCTCGGGCACTGCCCGCCGGGTGATGGTGATCGGGGCCGAGACCTTCTCGCGCATCCTCGACTGGGAAGACCGCGCCACCTGCGTGCTCTTCGGCGACGGTGCCGGCGCGCTGATCCTCGAGGCACACGAGGCCGAGGGCAGCTCGGACGATCGTGGCATCCTCGCGGTCGATCTGCATTCCGACGGCCGCTACCGCGACCTGCTCTATGTCGACGGCGGTGTCAGCACCAACTCGATCGGCCATCTGCGGATGGAGGGCAAGGAAGTCTTCCGCCACGCGGTGAGCAAGCTTGCCGCCACCGCAGAAGCCGCGCTCGAGAAGGCCGGGCTCGGCGCCTCCGACATCGACTGGGTGGTGCCGCACCAGGCCAACATCCGCATCATCGCCGGCACCGCCAAGAAGCTCGGCCTGCCGATGGAGAAGGTCGTGGTGACCGTGCAGGACCACGGCAACACCTCGGCCGCCTCGATCCCGCTGGCGCTGTCGGTGGCCAGCGCCGAGGGCAAATTCAAGCCCGGCGACTTGGTGATCACCGAAGCGATCGGCGGCGGCCTGGCCTGGGGCGCGGTGGCGCTGCGCTGGTAAGCGCGAATTAACGCTCTTTTCACGCCCGAAGCCGCGCTTTCAAGTGCTTGATATTGACTCGGAAATTTCCCGCCCGCATGCTTGGGCGAAACCGGGAGGGATGGGTATGAGTGAAAAGACCCTAACGCGCATGGATCTGAGTGAAGCGGTGTTCCGCGAAGTCGGCCTGTCGCGGAACGAGAGCGCCGAGCTCGTCGAGTCGGTGCTGCAACACATGTCCGACGCGCTGGTGCGCGGCGAGCAGGTGAAGATCTCGTCCTTCGGCACCTTCTCGGTGCGGGACAAGGCGGCCCGCGTCGGCCGCAACCCCAAGACCGGCGAAGAGGTGCCGATTCAGCCGCGCCGCGTGCTGACCTTCCGGCCCTCGCACCTGATGAAAGAGCAGGTCGCCGAAGGCAACAAGAGGTAAGACCGCATGAGCAAGTCCCGCGACGCATTCCGCACCATCAGTGAGGTCGCGGAACTGCTGGACACGCCCGCGCATGTGCTGCGGTTCTGGGAAAGCAAGTTCACCCAGGTGAAGCCGGTGAAGCGCGCCGGTGGCCGGCGCTATTACCGTCCGGGCGACATCTCGCTGCTCTCCGGCATCCGCAAGCTGCTCTACGATGACGGCCTGACCATCAAGGGCGCGCAGAAGGTGCTGCGCGAACAGGGCGTCAAGCACGTGGCCTCGCTGGCGCCGCTGCTGCTCGATGAGGACGACAGCGCCGAAACCGTCGAGGACGCGCCCTATGTCGAGGCCGAGCCGGAAAGCGGCACCGTGCTGCCCTTTGCCCCGGTGACGGCGGCGAAGGAGCCGGCGCCGGTCGAGCCCGCGGCGGATGCACCCGCCGCCGAGGCCGCCGACCCCGAGGCCGATGCACCGACCGAGGCCGTGGCTGAGTCGCCCGAGCCCACCGTCGATGCCGCACCGGAACGCGACGCGCCGGTCGCAGCACCGGACGGTCAGAACGACCTCTTCGCCGCCACGTCCGAGGCGCCGACGATCACCGAACAGCCCGGCCCGGTGCCCGACTTCCTGACCCAATCGCTCGAGGAGCGGCAGGAAGAGACGACCTCCGAGGCTCTCGAATCGGACCCTGTGGCCGACGCGACCGAGGAAGACGCGGCCGCGTCCGACGAGGCCCCCGCCGAATTTGCGCCCCTGCCCCAGCAGCCTTACGGCGCCCATCCCGACTCCACCGCGGACGTTGGCGCTGAGGCTGAGGCTGAGGCTGAGGCTGAGGCTGAGGCTGAGGCTGAGGAAGTCTCGCTCGATTCGGAGCGCGCCGAACCAGCCGCCCCGGGCCGGCCAGAGCCCCCCTTCTACGCAGAAACCCCGTCGGATGCCGCCTCCGGCGATGCCGGCGCCCCGGCGCATCCGGAGCTTCCCGATCTCACCGCCCCGCCGGTTCCGGGCCCCGGGCCGCTGCGACATCTGGCCCGGATCGACCGGCTCGGCAGCGCCGAGGCAGAGGCTCTTGCGGCCCCGGTCGCGGCGCTGCGCGACTGGCTTGGCCGGCACGGTCGCTCCGCGCGACACTGATCTCGGGACACGCCGATTTTTCGTGCAGATAGGGCTTGCCCCTGCCGTCAAAAACGGTATGAACCGCACACCAAGTCGGGCTATGGCGCAGCCTGGTAGCGCGTCCGTCTGGGGGACGGAAGGTCGCAGGTTCGAGTCCTGCTAGCCCGACCAAAAATTCCCCGCATACAGAACCCCGTGTGTTCCAAGGTCTTAGGCCTCGGGCGGCGGGTTTTTGTCGTTCCCTCGCCGGGCTCCGCTTGCTAAGGACATCTGACGCAACAAGGGGACAGGCATGACCGGGGTGCTCGCCAGCCAGCAGATCGAAACGATGATCGCCGAGGGCGCCATCCGTCCCGGGCGGCCGCTGGCCGAGGGCCAGATCCAGCCCGCGAGCCTCGACCTGCGGCTCGGCACCGAGGCGATCCGGGTGCGCGCGTCCTTCCTCGCGGGCGGCGGCCGCAGCGTCGCCGAGCGACTGTCGGAGTTCGAGATGCACCGGGTCGACCTGACCGCCGGTGCCGTGCTCGAGAAGGGCTGCGTTTACGTGGTGCCGCTGCTCGAGGAACTGGACCTGCCCGACGGTGTCAACGCCGTGGCCAACGCCAAGAGCTCGACCGGGCGGCTCGACCTGCTGACCCGCACCATCACCGATGGCGGCACCGAGTTCGACCGGGTGAGCGCCGGTTACAGCGGCCCGCTCTACGCCGAGATCTGCCCGCGCAGCTTCTCGGTGCTGGCCCGCACCGGCATGCGCCTCAACCAGATTCGCTTCCGCAACGGCCAATCGGTGCTCGACGACGCGGCGCTCCAGGCACTGCACGAGAGCGAGACGCTGGTGACCGGTGGACCGGCGGTGATCCGCGAAGGGCTCGGCTTTTCCGTCGACCTCAGGCCGCAGGAGGGCACGCTGGTCGGTTGGCGCGCCAAGCCGCATACCGGGGTGATCGATCTCGACAAGCTGGGCCATTACGAGCCCGCGGAGTTCTGGGATCCGCTGCATTCCGACCGCGGACAACTGATCCTCGACCCGGATGCCTTCTACATCCTCGTCAGCCGCGAGGCGGTGCATATCCCGCCCGCCTATGCCGCCGAGATGGCCCCCTATCTCGCCATGGTCGGTGAGTTCCGGGTGCATTACGCGGGCTTCTTCGACCCCGGGTTCGGCCATGCCGGCGCCGGTGGCACCGGCTCGCGCGGGGTGCTCGAGGTGCGCTGCCACGAGGCCCCCTTCGTGCTCGAACATGGCCAGGTGGTGGGCCGGCTGGTCTATGAGCGCATGGATGAGCTGCCCGAGCAGCTTTACGGCGCCGGCATCGCCTCGAATTATCAGGGCCAGGGCCTCAAGCTGTCGAAGCATTTCCGCGCCTGACCCCACCGCAAAGGGCGCAGCAGATCGTCTTCCGCTGTGGGTTTTGCCCAACACCTGCCAGCAGCTGCCCGGCATGCCCCGATAGCACCGCCGCATTGGGCTGGGAACCGCATCTCCGGCGGGGCCTTGCGGTTCAGGCGGCGCGGGCCAGCACCACGCGGTTGCAACCGGCCCGCTCGGCCTCGCGCAGGGCACCTTGCGCCCGGCTCAGCGCCGGAGCGAAGGCCGTGTCGCCGCGCCGCGAACAGGCGGCCCCCACCGAGACCGATGACCCCGGCAGGCTCTGCTCGAGGCGGCGCCCCGCGTTCAGCAGGCGCCCGGCGCGCGGTTCGATCTCGTCCCCGGACATGTTGCGGATCAGGATCGTCAGCCTGTCATCCGCTCCCAGCGTCAGCACCTCCTCGGAGCGCAGCACCTCGCGCAGATGGCTGGCCAGTTCGCGCAGGGCCGCGAGCCGCGCCTCGGGGCTCAGCCTGTCGCGATCGCCCTCGGCGGTTTCGAACCCGACAAGAACGACCCCGACGGGCGCGGACGCGCCGAAGGTCGCCATGAAGAGCCGGGCCATCTCGGGGCCGTAGAGGCCGCTTTCGGGGTCACGTAGCAGGGCCTGTGCGAGCGCCCCCGTGCGATGCGCGTAGAGCTTGTGCCGCGCCTCGGCCAGCATGGCGAGGTAGAGCACCAGCATGAACACCCCGACGGAGGACAGCACGATCACGAAGAACATGGTCAGCGACTGGAACGCCGGTTCGACCAGCTTCATCAGCACGGCGGAGGCGGCGAGCCAGCCGAACCAGAGCAGAAGAAGCCGGCGCGCCGCGCGACCGACTGGCGAGTTGCCGATGGCGGAGCGCAGCAGCGGCCGGCGCATGAAGCGCAGCATCCCCGAGGTGCCGAGCGCCAGCAGCATCACGCTGGTGGGCAGGGACATGGCACCGAACATCTGCGGTTGCGCAAAGAGATAGCCGCACAGCCCGACGAAGGGCAGCGCCATGGCCATCAGCGTGAGCCCGAACGGCGCCTGGCGAAGGCGCCCGAAGCAGAGCTGGCCGAGCGCGAGCAGAATGAAGGACAGGGCGGTGTTCTCGCCCATCTCGCCGGCGCCGAGCCTGAGGTCCTGCGCCTGCAGGACCTGGGCCCCGATGGCGACCGCGATGACCATGCCCCAGAGCGCCGCCTCGAGCCGCGACAGCGTGCGCAGCGGCGCCTGCATCACGGTCGCCGCGAGCGCCAGCAGCGTGGCGAGCACGGTCGGGATCGAGAACACGGCGTTGCCGACCGGGGCGTAGAGCCCCGGGATCGCGTAGACATGCCCTTCGATCGCCATGATGGACAGGAACGACACGACGCTGAGCGCCGCCCAGCGGATCCAGACCACGCCGCGCAGGGTGGTGTGGCTGACCGGAGCCGTATCAACGCGCGCGCTGCCGCGTTGAAGCGAGAAGACTGAGGACCGGACAACTGACATGGTTCGTTCTCCCGTAGGGCTTTGTGGCTTGCTCGCGAGGGGTCGCGAATAGAGACCGTAAAGCCTAGGAGATTGAGCAATCGTGAAAGAAACCCTTAAGATTGCGCCGAACCGGTCACGGTTTTTTGAGTCGCCCTGCCATCGCCTTGGCCAAGGCCGCCTATCGCTCTGGACGACCCGCCGCGCGGGCGGGTCGCTGACGGCTCCGCACTCAGTCCTCGAAAAGTTCGCTCTGGCCGGGGGCTTCGTCTTCGCCCTCGTCGCCGGCACTGTCGCCTGGCAGCGGGACGGTCCCCGGCGGCGGGCGGTTGTCGAGCAGCCCGGCGGAGCGCAGCTCCTTCAGGCCCGGCAGATCGCGGGCGCTCTCGAGGCCGAACTCGTCGAGGAAATCCTGCGTCACCACGAAGGTCACCGGGCGGCCCGGGGTCATCTTGCGGCGGCCGAAGCGAATCCACTCCATCTCGAGCAGCTGGTCGACGGTGCCGCGCGACACGCTGACGCCGCGGATCTCCTCGATCTCGGCCCGGGTCACCGGCTGGTGATAGGCGATGATCGCCAGGGTCTCAATGGCGGCGCGGCTGAGCTTGCGGGTCTCGACCGTCTCCTTCTGCATCAGGAAGCCGAGATCCGGCGCGGTGCGGATCGCCCAGGCGTCGCCCACGCGCACCACCCGCACCCCCCGCCCCTCGTAACGCTTGCGCAGGTAGACCAGCGCCTCCGCCGGGTCGGAGCCATGCGGCATCCGCGCCTCGAGCTCGCGCACGCTCACCGGCTCGGCGGAGGCGAAGAGGATGGCCTCGACCATGCGTTCCTGCTCGGCGATGGGCGGTGCCTCGAAGAGCGTCTCGCGGGGCTTCGCGGGCGTCTCTTCAGGCGCCTCTCCCGGGGACTCGGTCGTTTCGGGCGCCATCGCGCCCTCCTCCTCGGCCGTGCCCGGCGCGCCGGTGCCGTCAGTCTCGGTCATGGCGGGTCTCCCGTTTGCGCAGCTGGATCGGCGCGAAGGTCTCGGATTGGCGGATCTCGGCATGGCCCTCCTTCACCAGCTCGAGCGAGGCGGCGAAGGTGGCGGCGGTGGCGGAGCGCCACTTCACCGGGTCGGCCTCCCAGCCGTCGGGCAGCCAGGAAGAAATGTCAGTCCATTGCCCGGCGAAGCCCAGGAGCCCGCGCATCCGGTCGAGCGCCTGCTCCATGGTGTAGACGCTCTCGCGGTCCATCACGAAGGGGCGGAACTCGTCACGGGTGCGGATCCGCGCATAGCCCTGCATGAGGTCCATCAGCGTGGCGGTGTAGCGCACGCGGCGCACGCGCTCCATGTCTTCGGGCAGACCGCGGGCGAAGAAATCACGCCCCAGCCGGTCACGCGCCATCAGCCGCGCGGCGGCGTCGCGCATCGCCTGAAGGCGTTCGAGCTGGAAGGCCAGATGCGCCGCCAGCTCCTCGCCCGAGGGGCCTTCCTCGGTGGGATCGGGCGGCAGCAGCAGGCGCGATTTCAGGAAGGCGAGCCAGGCGGCCATGACGAGGTAGTCGGCGGCCAGCTCGATGCGCAGCGCCTTGGCGCGCTCGACGAAGGCGAGGTATTGCCGCGCCAGCTCGAGCACCGAGATCTTGCGCAGGTCGACCTTCTGGGTCCGCGACAGGGTCAGCAGCAGGTCGAGCGGCCCCTCGAACCCGTCGACATCGACGATCAGCGCCTCGGCGGCAAGCCGCTCGGCGACGCTCAGCGTCTCGACAGTGCTTTCGAAATCCTCGTCTGACATCAGGCGGTCTCGGGCAGAAGCGCCTCACGCTCGGCCGTGAGCGCCGCGATGTCAATATCGGCAGGCGCGGTGCGGGTCTTGAGCGCCGCCTCGGCGCGGGCCTGCGCCTCGGAGGTCATCTGGCCGGCAACCTCCATCAGCGGCGCCATTTCCGCCATGTTGCCGTTGCAATGCAGCACGCAATCGCAGCCGGCGGCCAGAGAGGCGGCGCCGCGCTCGGGGACGGTGCCCGAGAGCGCCTGCATCGAAATATCGTCGGTCATCAGGAAGCCGGTGAAGCCGATCTCCTCGCGGATCAGCCGGATCATCGCGGGATCGACGGTGGCGGGCGCGGTGTTGAGCCCCTCGAAGACCAGATGCGCGGTCATGCCGAGCGGCAGGTCGTGGAACGGGCGGAAGGCGGCGAAATCGATCGCATCGAGCTCGTCGCGCGGGGCGGAGATGCGCGGCAGGTCGAGATGGCTGTCGAGCTGCGCCAGCCCGTGACCCGGCAGGTGCTTGATCACCGGCAGCACGCCGCCCTGCATCAGCCCATCAGCCACGGCGCGGCCAATCTCGGCCACCCTCTCGGGAGTCTCGCCGTAGCAGCGGTTGCGCAGGAACGGGTGCGTGGCGGCGCGCGCCACGTCGAGCATCGGCGCGCAATTGCCGTCGATGCCGAGGCTGCGCAGCTCGAGCGCGGTGATCAGGAAGCGCAGCCGCATGGCCTCGGCGGCGGTGTCGCCAAAGCGGGCCACGTCATCGAGCGGCGGCAGCCAGTCGGTGGCCAGCGGCGGGCGCAGGCGCTGCACCCGGCCGCCCTCCTGGTCGATGAAGATCGGTGCGTCGCGCCCGACCGCCTCGCGCAGCTCGGCGGTCAATGCGCGGATCTGCTCCGGGCTCTCGAGATTGCGGGCGAAGAGGATGAAGCCGAACGGGTCGGTCCGGGCGAAGAAGCGGCGCTCCTGCGCCGAAAGACGCAGGCCCTCGGGTCCGAGGATCGCGGCTCCGAAGCTCTTGGCGCTCACCTTGTCGTCACCGGGATACAATCGGCGTTCTCGGCGACGAAGGCCGCGCAGAAACGGCGCGCGTCGGAGAGATCGGCGAAGCCGTGGGCGCGCAGCCGGTAGAAGATGCGACCGCCCGAGGTGGCGCGTTCGATCACGCGGGACTTGCCGTCCATGAACTCACCGAAGCGGGCGCTGAAACGGTCCCACTCGCGGCGCGCGGTCTCGGGGCTGTCATAGGCACCGAGCTGCGCCAGCCGGGTGCCAGCAGGAAGCGTCGACGGGTCGCGTTCGCTGGGACCGGCAGAGGCCTCGAGCGCCGCGGCCAGCGTCGCCTCCGGCGACGGGCCGGAGGTGTCGAGAGCCGCGGGACGGCTCGCTGGGCGCAGCGAACGCACCAGCGCGCCCGGCGGGCCGGCGATGGCGGCGACCTCCTCGGAAGCTTGCGCCTCCTCCTCGGCCTCGGCGTCGCCAAGCGCGGTCTGCACCTCGGCATCCGCGCCCGGAGCGAGCGCGCTGAGCGGCTGCGCATCGGCGGCGATCTGGTCGGCGAGCGCGCGGATCATGTCGGCGCCATCCGCGGCGGGCGTCGTCGCTTCGGCGGTCTCGGACAGCGTCGGGCGCGCCGCGCCCTCCGGTTTGGCCTCTGCGGCCTGCGCGGGCGCTGCGGCAGCGGGGCGCTCCGGCTTCGGAAGCGCGGCCGCGGGCAGATCCTCGTCGGTGAGGCCGACCGGCTGCGGCGCAAGGAGAAGCTTGTCGGGGACCGGCGCGGCAAGCCCGGTGCCCGCCACGTCATTGACCGCGAGCCCCTGGTGATCGGCGAGCGTGCCGCCGGGATCCTCGGGCGCGATGCGCATCGGCCCTTCCATCGCCTGCACCACGGGGATGCCGGTGACGTCGCGCATGACCAGCTTGTAGCCCCAGACCCCGACGCCGGCGATCAGCGCCAGCGATACCGCCGCGCCCGCCCAGTTGGTGAGCGTCGCGATCCTGTTCCCGGTCGGCGCCTGCTCATCCGCAGGCGCGTCGTAGGTGAAATCCGCCATTCTGCCTCGCTGCCCCGTCGCGGCATGGCCGCTATGCGGGTGTTCTGCTCTGCCCGTGCTCCCGGGGCGGCGCGGCATTCTTGGCTCAGCGCATTTCTTCCACCGGGGTCACGCCCAAGATACCAAGGCCGGCGGAAATGACAACCGCGACCGCCCGCGCCAGCGCGATTTTGCTCTGGCTGAGCGCCGCATCGTCCTGCAGGAAGCGCAGCTCGGGCTCATCGTGCCCCTTGTTCCACAGCGCGTGCAGGTCCGAGGCCAATTCATTGAGCCAGATCGCGACCTTGTGGGGCTCGTGGCCCTTGGCGGCGATCTCCACAAGGCGCGGCCATTCGGCCAGCTTCTTCATCAGCCCGAGCTCGGCCTCGTGGCTCAGCACCGAGACATCGGCCCCGGCCAGCGCCGCGTCCGAGACATCGATCCCGGCCTCGGTCGCCTTGCGCATCACCGAGCAGATCCGGGCGTGTGCGTATTGCACGTAGAACACCGGGTTCTCCTTCGACTGCTCCACCGCCTTGGCGAAGTCGAAATCGAGCGAGGCGTCGTTCTTGCGGGTCAGCATGACGAAGCGGGTGACGTCGGGGCCCACTTCCTCGACCACGTCACGCAGGGTGACGAAGGTGCCGGCGCGCTTGGACATCTTGAAGGGCTCGTCGTTCTTGAACAGCTTGACGAGCTGGATCAGCTTGATGTCGAGCGGGGTCTTGCCATCCGAAAGCGCCGAAACGGCGGCCTTCATGCGCTTGACATAGCCGCCGTGATCGGCACCGAACACGTCGATGAGCTGGTCGTAGCCGCGGCTGATCTTGTCGTAGTGATAGGCGATGTCGGGGGCGAAATAGGTCCAGGCGCCATCGGATTTCTTGATCGGCCGGTCGACATCGTCGCCATGCTCCGTCGACTTGAACAGCGTCTGCTCGCGCGGCTCCCAATCCTCGGGCTTCTTGCCCTTCGGCGGCTCGAGCACGCCGCGATAGATCAGCCCCTTGGCGTCGAGCGCCTCGATCGCCGCCTCGATGCGGCCGGTGCCGTAGAGCGACTTCTCGGAGTAGAACATGTCCATCTCGACGCCGAGCAGCTTCAGGTCGGCGCGGATCAGGGCCATCATCTCGTCGGTGGCGAAATCGCGCACCTCCTCGAGCCAGACCTCCTCGGGCTGGCCGACATACTTGTCGCCGACCCGCTCCTTGAGCTTCTCGCCCACCGGGATCAGGTAGTCGCCCGGGTAGGTGCCGTCGGCGAACTCGACCTCGTGGCCCTGCGCCTCGAGATAGCGCAGGTAGACCGAGCGTGCGAGCACATCGACCTGCGCGCCGCCGTCGTTGATGTAGTATTCCCGAGTGACGTCGTAGCCCGCGAAATCGAGCAGGCTGGCCAGCGCGTCCCCGAACACCGCGCCCCGGGTGTGACCCACATGCAGCGGGCCGGTCGGGTTGGCCGAGACATATTCGACATTGACCTTGGCGCCCTGCCCCATCTGCGAGCGTCCGAAATCGGTGCCGGCGGCGAGCACGCCCTGCGGCAGCTTCTGCCAGACAGAGGGCGCGAGCCGCAGGTTGAGAAAGCCCGGCCCCGCCACCTCGGCGCTGTCGACGCGCGGGTCGGCGGCGATCTTCGCGGCCAGTGCCTCGGCGATGTCGCGCGGCTTGGCCTTGGCGGGCTTGGCCAGCACCATGGCGGCATTGGTCGCCATGTCGCCATGCAACGGATCTCGCGGCGGCTCCACCGTCACGGCGGCTGTGGCGAGGCCCTCGGGCAGCGCGCCCTCGGCCTGCAGCGCCTCGATCGCCTGCAGGACAAGCGCGCGAATATCGGTGAAGAGGTTCATGTCAGCGTCTCCATACGGTCGGCGTTCCCTCTACCACTTCGGCGCGCAGCGTCAAATGGCCTGCGCCGCGCGGGCTGCAAGCCCGCTATGTGGGGGCGCTGCCCCCGCCCGCGCGGGGCGCGCGGACTCCCCCGAGGTATTTGCAAACCAGAGAAGATGAGGGCGCAGCGCCCCTGTCTTCTCTTCGTCAAAAATACTCCCGCCGGAGGCAGGCCGAACCTGGCGGCCGGGCGCGCCTCCGGGACAGTGCGGCGCCCTCAGGCGCTTTTCATCGTGTCCTGCCCGTTCTCGTCGCGGCGGTCGTCCTTGCGCTCCTGGCGCTTGGGGCCGAGGAAGAGCAGCCGGGTGCCCTCGGTGTCCTTGATCTTGTCCTCGGGCCCGAGCAGGCGCAGCGTGCCGTGCGGGCCGAGATCGGCCACCGCCACCGCGTCGGGATTGGTCTCGCGCCACTGTTCCAGCGGAAACTCGGCAGAGAGCTTGGTGACGCGGAATTCCCAGCCCTCGGCGAGCCTTGCATTGGCCTCGAAATAGGTCTCGTCGGCGGCGAATTTCTGCCCCCCGAGCGTGGCTGGCAAGGCATGGCGGGCGGAGGTCTCGCGCACGCGCTTGAGCTGGAACACGTGCTCGCGGCCGAACTCGGGCGCGAGGTCGGTGGCGACAAGCGTGTTGTAGGCGTCGTTGTCGGTGGCGGCGACGACCTTGTCATAGGTGACGAAGTCGAGCTTGTGCTCGGCCGCCTCCGACAGGATGTCGCCCCAGAAGGTCTCGAGCCCCGCCTCGCGGGCGCTGCGCAGATGGGCGCGGTTTGGATCGGCCACCAGCACCGGCAGCTCGAGCTTGCGGAACGCCAGCCCCAGCGCCGTCGACCAGCGCGAGCCGCCGACGATCATCACCCCCGGCGTCTCGGTGGCGGTGAGACCCAGCAGCCGCGCCATCGGAGTGAGCGTGAAGCCGTGCAGCACCACGGTGGCCGCGACCAGCGCGAAGGCCAGCGGCGCGATACGTTCGGCATCGGCGATCCCGAGCGAAGCGAGGCGCTCTCCAAAGAGCCCCGCCACCGCCACCAGCACCACGCCACGCGGTCCGGTGAAGGCCACCAGCAGGCGCTCGCGCCACGGGATGTTGGAGAACCCAAGCGCCGCCAGCACCGGCAGCGGGCGGGCGATCAGGATCACCACCGCCACGAAGAGCGCCGCGCTCCAGTCGAGGGACATCAGCGTCTCGCGGCTCATGTTGGCGGCGAGCAGGATGAACACGCCCGAGACCAGCAGGATCGTCGCGTGTTCCTTGAAACGGCGCAGCTCGGCATAGCTCGGCAGGTCGGCATTGGCGATCCAGAGCCCCATCACCGTCACCGCGAGCAGGCCACTCTCGTGCAGCAGGCTGTCGGAGAGCGCAAAGACCGCTAGCAGCAGCACGAAGAGCACCGGCACCTTCATGTATTCCGGCACAAGCGCATTGCGGAAGGCGCGCGACAGCCCCCAGCCGCCGGCCACCCCCAGAGCGATGGCCACCGCCACCCCCAGCACCATCTGCAGCACCGCGTCGCCCGCCGTCTCGGCGTTGTTGAGAACGATGACCACCTCGAAGGCCAGCACCGCGGCCAGCGCGCCGACGGGATCGTTGACGATGGCCTCCCATTGCAGCAGCGCCGCCGGGCGGCGTTTGAGCCGGGCTTGCCGCAACAAGGGCGCGATCACCGTGGGGCCAGTGACGATCATGATGCCGCCGAACACCGCCGAGACCTCCCACGACAGCCCCGCCGCCCAGTGCAGCGCCGCCGCCGAGGCGGCCCAGCCCAGCGGGCCGCCGACCAGCACCAGACGCCGCACGCCGGTGGCGGCATCGCTCAGCGAGTGGAAGTTCAGCGTCATGCCGCCCTCGAACAGGATGATCGCCACCGCGATGGCGAGCATCGGCTGCATCAGCGCGCCGAAATCCTGCGACGGGTTCAGCACCCCGAGCCCCGGACCGATAGCGAGCCCGGCCACCAGCATCAGCACGATCGCTGGCATCCGCAGCCGCCAGGCCAGCCATTGCGAGCCCACGCCCAGCACGCCCACAAGCGCAAATCCGATCACCGGTTCCAGTCCGGCGGTTTCAGCCACTGCCATCGTCTTCCTTTCGTCTGAACGCCGCCCTGACGGGCATACGCAAGGGCGCGCAGGCTTATAGCCCGCGCGCCGGACACCATCAGATGTGGCGAAAGTCGTTTCTGTCCAGTGCAGACGCGCGGTTCAGCGCATGTCGTGCAGGATGTCCACGCCCATCAGACGCGAATGCGCCTGCAGGGCATAGCGGTCGGTCATGCCGGCGATATAGTCGCAGACCAGCCGCGCCAGCGCGGTCTCGTCGGCGGCCGCCTCGATGTCGCGATGCCAGCGCTGCGGCAACAGCGACGGGGTGGCCATGTAGATCGGGAAGAGGTCGTAGACCACCTGCGTGACCTTGGTGCGGATCTCCATCACCGAGGGCGCGCGGTACATGCGGCGGAACAGGAAGCTGCGGATCTCCTTCAGCTTCTCCCACATCTCGTCGGAGAAGGCGATGACCGGGCGGCCGAGATCGCGGATCGCCTGCGGCCCCTCGGGGGATGCGGCCTCGAGCCGGGCGCGGCTGGTGTCGATCACGTCCGAGACCATGTAGCCGAACACCCGCCGCAGCGCCTCGTGGCGGCGGCGGTAATCGTCGAGCCCGGGATAAAGCCGGTCGACCTCGGCATAGGCCGGGCCGATCAGCGCCAGCTCGGCGATCTCCGCCTCGGTGAACAGCCCGGCGCGCAGCCCGTCCTGCAGATCGTGGTTGTTGTAGGCGATGTCATCCGACAGCGCCGCCACCTGGGCCTCGCCGCTGGCATGGGTGTGCAACTCGAGATCGTGGCGGGCGTTGTACTCGGCGAGCGTCACCGGCAGCGCCTCGCCCTCGGCCAGCGGCAGCAGCGGGCCGTTGTGCTTGGCGATGCCCTCGAGCGTGTCCCAGGTCAGGTTGAGCCCGTCGAACTCGGCGTAGTGGCGCTCGAGCGAGGTGACGATGTGCAGCGCCTGGGCGTTGTGGTCGAAGCCGCCATAGGGCGCCATCAGCTCGTGCAGCGCATCCTCGCCGGTATGGCCGAAGGGCGTGTGACCAAGGTCATGCGCCAGCGCCACCGCCTCGGTCAGGTCGGTGTTGAGCCCCAGCGCGTTCGACATGGTGCGCGCCACCTGTGCCACCTCGATCGAATGGGTGAGCCTTGTGCGGAAGAAATCGCCCTCGTGCTCGACGAAGACCTGGGTCTTGTGCTTGAGCCGCCGGAAGGCCGAGGAGTGGATGATGCGATCCCGGTCGCGCTGGAAGCAGGAGCGGAAGGCGCTCTCTTCCTCGGGCACGCGACGGCCGCGCGCGTGCTGTGGGTCGCAAGCGTAGATCGCCATGCGCTGTCGCCTTGTCTCTAGCTGCGGGCCGGATCGTTTCGCCCGGTTGCCGCCTGTCCTTGAGATCCCTATATTCGACAAGTCCGCCAAGATAAACCGTTGGGAGTCTTGCCATGAACCTGCCCCCCAAAGTCACCGACCGTGCCTTTGCCCGCCTTCACGAGATCGGCGCCCATGCCCAGGGAAAGGCCCTGCGCGTGGCCATCGAGGGTGGCGGCTGCTCGGGCTTCCAGTACGACATCAAGCTCGACGACCCGGCCGAGGACGATCTGGTGCTCGAGGGCGCCGGCGAGCAGGTGGTGATCGACGAGGTCTCCCTGCCCTTCCTCGCCAACGCGGTGATCGATTTCTCCGAAGAGCTGATCGGTGCGCGCTTCGTGATCGAGAACCCCAACGCCACCAGCTCCTGCGGCTGCGGCACCAGCTTCTCGATGTGAGCGCGGGGCGGAGGTATCCGCGCCGCCCGCCATCACGATCTCTGAGCCACGACAGGCCCGGGCCCGCCGCCCGGGCTTTTTGGTATGTGGCCGGGGGCGCTCGCACAGCCGGTCGATGTCTGTCCACAGGTCGTTCGCCCCGCTGAGACAGGTTGGAGCCGGACGCTTTAACGCGGGCAGGACCTCGCATGGCAGAACACAGACAGGAACCTCAGACGGGGTCTCGGGAGAGTTGGGTGCAAGGGCGTCATTGGAGGACTGCCCTGAGCCCAGAGTGACTGATGCTGCCGCGCCCTCGAATGGCATCTCCGGGGAAAGGCGGATTCAGGGTCTATCACAGCGTCAGCGGCTATGCGCCATAAGAACGCGCCGCCCTGATTTTGCAGTTGGCCAGATTTCACGCGGATCCGCCGGCGCGGCGTAGCCGACTTAGCGTTACGGGGGTCATTCCAAGGAATGATGCGATCAGGGAATGGACAAAGATCTGCTCATATCCGGGATACATTTCCCGAAACCAGGCAAGGCGATCAGAGCCACCAAGCGCTGCCAGACACCACTCTCGGTCGGACTTTCGTGCCAGCTCAGCGCGCAGGGCACCATTCGCCCAATCGCGAACGGGTTCCGACCTGATCATCAGGTCCGTGAGGACATCGCTGTCCATTTGAGCCACCGAGATATCTGAAAGAGCCTCGACAGAGACGAGTGACCTGCCGTCCCGCGTGCGGGCGATATTAGGTGTTACGACGCATGGGCCAACGTACAGCCCGACGCAGGCGGCGTTGCCGTCCGGGTCATAAATCCGGCTTGCGGCGCATCCCTCCAATAGGATGAACTCGCGGGTCTCCGCCTGTCCTTGCTCGGCGATGCATAGGCCCTTGGCCACCAGCCTTTGCTTCCAGCCCGAGGCAAGTCGCGCGGCGCTCGCCTCGTCTGGCCAGTCAGCCGACCGCATCAGAAATGCCAGTAAGCTCATTCTCTGAACCCCTTATCAAACGATAATGCGGAGGGCTTGGTTTGCGGGCAATTGTCGCGCACCCCAAGGAGATGAGACGATGACGACCCAAAAAGCGCCTCGGCGATACGGCACGGCAGCGATTGTCCTTTGTTTGGCAGGCGCCTCGATTTACGCGTTGATGATCAACGTAACGCTTGCACACATTGAAGCGGTATCAAAACAGGTTCCCTTCGACATGCGCCCTTTCGGTTACGGTCCCCTAGAGGCGGGCCGGCTACTGGATGCATTGGGAGAAGAGGGCCGCATGTACTATCTCACGCGCCAAATCCCGTTGGACACGCTCTATCCGGCACTGCTCGCGGTGACTTTGGTTTCAGCCTTTCTCTTCTTCGGGTTACGCCTGCCCGGCAGCGGACTTGTGCGCATTGGCATCGCACTATCGCTGGGCGCGGCTCTGTTCGACTACATGGAAAACCTCGGTATCGCGTCGATGATCCTGCGTTGGCCTGAGCTGTCGCATGGCGTCGTGCATGCAACCAGCGCCGCCTCGATTGTAAAATCGGGTTTGACGACAGCCGCCGTGGCGGTCGCTCTTCTCGTCGGAGTCGGTTGGTGGCGTCGGCGCAAAGCAGACGCTCATCTCTAGCTGCCCATGGTCCGCTTCGTCCCGCACAGCCGCCCTCCCGCGCAGCCCAACCTGCCGCCCCGCCATCCCTCCCTCGCTTCGCTCGATTGACAAACCGCCCCCGTCCCGGAACAAGCGGGGGATGCAGTCCACCCGCCTCGATCACAGAGATATCGCCATCCTCGCCACGCTCAGCCGCGAGGGCCGCATCGCCAAGACCGAGCTGGCGGCGCGGGTGAACCTCTCGCCCACCCCCTGCTGGGAGCGCATGAAGCGGCTCGAAAAGGCCGGCTACATCACCGGCTACCGGGCCGAGATCGACCTCGCGGCGCTCGGCCCGCATGTGCAGGTCTTCGTGACCGTGGAGCTTGAGAGCCACAAGGCCGAGAGCTTCCAGCTCTTCGAGCGCACCGTGGCGCGGATGGATCAGGTCACCGGCTGCTGGGCCATCGGCGGCGGCTACGATTACCTCATGCAGGTGGTGACCACCGATGTCGCCACCTTCCAGGAGATGATGGACGGGCTGCTGGAAAGCCGCGCCGGGGTGCGGCGCTATTACAGCTACATCGTCACCAAGCCGGTGAAGGCCGATCCGCCCGCCATGGGGCTCCTGCGCGGCGCAGACTGAGCGCAGCGCGAGACAGGCAGAGATTTCCTCTCCGCTCTTCAGAGACACCCGCTCCAGCAAGATGAGGCACGCGGACCGCCCTGCCGTACAGCCGCCCCCGGACTGCGATAGATCGAAAGGAGCGTCACCGTGGAGCCGGCAAAACCCGATCCTCCCGCCCATGGGCTGCCAAATGGTGTGGCGACACGACCGAGAAATCCTCTCCGTCGGTGTGAGAAAGCCGATCTGGCCACGCAGGAGGAAAGCCCCCCGACGCGCTGCGGGTCAGCCGGCCCGGCCTACGGGACCTCTAATACAACGTCGCAAAGCGCTGCCGAAGACCAATCCCACCGCAACGCGCCTGACTGCCCCAATTGAGGGCCGAGAGCGACCAGCAGAGAAATCCTCTCCGCAGCGCAGCAAAAACGGAGAGAAACTTTCTTCACCCGAGAGAAACTCCGGAGAAATCCTCTGCCGGACCGCGCGCATCCTGATCGCACTCAGGAGGTGTTGCCCATGACCGATCTCTCGAACAGCCCGACCCTCGGCCTTGCCGATCCCGCCCTCATGCCCAATGCCGGCGATTTCCCCGGTGGCGGCCGCCTTGCGGTGCGCGACCCGGCCACTGGCCAGCTTGTCGCCAAGGTGGCGATCAGCGAGGCCGATGGCGCCCGCGCCGCCGTCGATGCCGCGGATGCCGCCTTTGCCGACTGGGCGCTGACCCTGCCGCAGGACCGCGCCGCGATCCTGCACCGCTGGCACGCGCTCATCCTCGAGGCCAAGGAAGACCTCGCCCGCATCATGGTGGCCGAGCAGGGCAAGCCGATCTCCGAGGCGCGCGGCGAGATCGACTACGCCGCGAGCTTCGTGCAGTTCTACGCCGAGGAAGCGCTGCGCCCGAACATCGAGGGCGTCACCAGCCACCTGCCCGATGCCGAGATGGAGCTCTGGCGTGAGCCGGTGGGCGTTGCCGCGCTGGTCACCCCGTGGAACTTCCCCTGCGCCATGATCACCCGCAAGGCCGCCGCGGCGCTGGCCGCCGGCTGCACCGTGGTGATCCACCCTTCCGCCGAGACGCCGCTCTCGGCGCTGGCGCTGGCCGAGCTGGCCCGCCGCGCGGGCTTTCCTGCGGGCGTGGTCAACACGGTGATCGGCGACGCCGCCGCCATCGTCGGCGAATGGACCGCCGACACCCGGGTGCGCGCGCTGTCCTTCACCGGCTCGACCGAGATCGGCCGGCTGCTCTACCGCCAATCCGCCGACACGGTGAAGCGGCTGGTGCTCGAGCTTGGCGGCCACGCGCCCTTCATCGTCTTCGACGATGCCGATCTCGACCGCGCGGTGGCCGAGGCCGTGAAGGCCAAGTTCGCCACCTCCGGGCAGGATTGCCTTGGCGCCAACCGCATCTACGTGCAGCGCCCCGTCTATGACGAATTCTGCGCCCGCTTCACCGAGGCGGTGGAGGCGCTCACCCTGGGCCACGGCATGACCGACCCCGAGATCGGCCCGCTGATCCACGCCCGCGCCATCGAGAAACAGCAGGCGCAGGTCGCCGATGCGCTGGCCAAGGGCGCCAAACTGCTCGCCGGGGGCACCGTCTCCGAGGCGCATGGTCCGCTGTTCTTCCAGCCCACCGTGCTGGCCGACGTGCCCGATCATGCCGCGATCATGTCGGAGGAGAATTTCGGCCCGGTCGCCCCGATCACGCCCTTCGATGACGAGGCCGAGGTCATCGCCCGCGCCAACAACACCGAGTACGGGCTGGTGGCCTATGTCCACAGCCTCGACCCGCGCCGCATCTACCGCCTCACACGGGCGCTGCAATTCGGCATGGTCGCGGTCAACCGCACCAAGGTCACCGGCGCGCCGATCCCGTTCGGCGGCACCAAGCAATCCGGGCTTGGCCGCGAGGGCGCCCGGCAGGGCCTCGAGGCCTTCACCGACATCAAATACGTCTGCCGCGACTGGGGCTGAGCCCCGCGCGCCCCTCTACAAGATCACCAAGAAGGACAGATCCATGCTGACGAATGACCAACTGGGCAAGTGGGACCGCGAGAGCTTCTTCCACCCCTCCACCCATCTCGGCCAGTTCGCCCGCGGCGACGCCCCCCAGCGCGTCGTCACCGGCGGCGAGGGCGTCTACATCACCGACCGCGACGGCAACCGCCTGCTCGACGGCTTCGCCGGGCTCTACTGCGTGAACGTGGGCTACGGCCGCACGCAGATCTCCGAGGCGATCGCCAAGCAGGCGCATGAGCTGGCCTATTACCACGCCTATGCCGGGCACGGCTCCGAGGCCTCGATCAAACTGGCCAAGATGGTGATGGACCGGGCCCCGGATCACATGGCCCGGGTCTATTTCGGCCTTGGCGGGTCGGACGCCAACGAGACCAACATCAAGCTGGTCTGGTATTACAACAACATCCTCGGCCGCCCTGAGAAGAAGAAGATCATCTCGCGCTGGCGCGGCTATCACGGCTCGGGCCTGATGACCGGCTCGCTCACCGGGCTCGAGCTCTTCCACAAGAAGTTCGACCTGCCGCTGACGCAGGTGGTGCATACCGAGGCGCCCTACTACTACCGCCGCCCCGAGGGCATCGACAGCGAGGCCGAGTTCGTCGCCCATTGCGTGGCCAAGCTCGAGGAACTGATCGCCGCCGAGGGCGCCGACACCATCGCCGCCTTCATCGGCGAGCCGGTGCTGGGCACCGGTGGCATCGTGCCGCCGCCCGCGGGCTACTGGCCGGCGATCCAGGAGGTGCTCGACCGTCACGACATCCTGCTGATCGCCGACGAGGTGGTGACGGGCTTCGGGCGCCTTGGCTCGATGTTCGGCTCGGACCATTACGGCATGAAGCCGGATCTTATCACCTCCGCCAAGGGCCTGACCTCGGCCTACGCGCCGCTCTCGGCCACCATCGTCGGCCAGCGCATGTGGGACGTGCTCTGCCAGGGCACCGACGAATACGGCGTGCTGGGCCATGGCTGGACCTATTCCGCCCACCCGATCGGCGCCGCCGCCGGCATCGCCAACCTGCAGCTGATCGACGAGCTCAACCTCGTCCAGAACGCCGCCGAGACCGGCGCCTACCTCACCGAGACCATGCGCGCGGCGCTTGGGGATCATGCCCATGTGGGCGAGGTCCGCGGCGAGGGCATGCTCTGCGCGGTGGAGCTGGTGAAGGACCGCGACGCGCGCGCCTTCTTCGACGCTTCCGAGGGCAAGGGCGCCAAGGTCGTGGCGGCGATGCTCGAGCGCGGGGTGATCGCGCGGGCCATGCCGCAAGGCGACATCCTGGGCTTTGCCCCGCCGCTCTGCCTGAGCCGCGACGAAGCCGACAAGATCGTCTCGGTGACCCGCGACGCCGTGGCCAGCGTGCTCGGCTGAGCGACATCGGGGCGCCCGGCAGACGGGCGCCCCACTTGCGCGGCGCGGTCGGGAGGGGCACAAGGGCCGCGCCGCAACCCTCGGAGTGCCCCATGAAGACCTGCATCGCGACGTCCGATTTCTTCGTCCCGGGCGAGACCTTCATCAACCGCCATATCGAACACATCTTCGGCGGCGCGACCTGCGTGCTCACCGGGCGTTTCAACGGCACCGACCCGCTCGGCAAGCCGATCTTCGAGCGCCGCGCGCCGCTTTCCACCGCCGATCGCCTGCGCGCGCCCTTCGCCATGGTCTGGAACGCGCTGACCGAAAGCACCGGCCGCCTGCCTTTCGGCGACAACAAGGCCCGCCTGCGCGACTGGCTGCGCGAGCAGCAGGTCGAGGTGATCCTCGCCGAGTTCGGCACGCAGGCGCTGGTGGTGGCCAAGCTCGCGCAGGAGATGGACCTGCCCTGCTTCACCTACTTCCGCGGCACCGATGCCAGCTTCGCGCTGCGCTCGAAGAAGACCGTGCGGGCCTACATGAAGATGATGCCGCGGCTCGCAGGCGTGTTCTCGGTCTCGCAATTCCTGCTCGACAACCTCGCAGGCCACGGCATCACCCATCCCAATGCCCATGTGGTGCCCTCTGGCGTCGATATCCGCCGCTTCAAGCCCGCCGAGAAGATTCCCGGCTCCTTCCTCGCGGTGGGCCGCATGGTCGAAAAGAAGGCCCCTCAGGTGACCCTGCGCGCCTTCGCCAGCGCCGCCAAGGGCCGCGACGCCCATCTCACCTTCATCGGCGACGGCCCCCTGCTCGCGCCCTGCAAGGCGATGGCCGCGGAGCTCGGCATCGCCGACCAGGTCACCTTCAACGGCGCGCTACCCCATGACGAGGTGCGCCAGCACCTGATGACAACCGAGATCTTCCTGCAGCATTCGGTCACTGCCAAGAACGGCAATACCGAGGGCCTGCCCACGGCGATTCAGGAAGCGCTGGCCTGCGGCTGCATCACCCTCTCGACGATCCATGCCGGCATCCCCGAAGCGGTCGAGGATGGCGTCAACGGCCTGCTGGTCCCCGAATGGGACGAGGCGGGCTTTGCCGACCGCATCGCGCAGCTTCTCGACATGGAAGACCGCTCCGCCATGACCCGCGCCGCCCGCGACACCGCCGTCGCCCGCTTCGACAACGCTGTGCTGCTGGACAAGGTCGAGCGCATCATCCGCGACACCCTCGCCTGACCGCACCGCCCTCAGCAAGCGCCACGCGAGCCCCCTTCTCTGGTTCGGCAAATACCTCGGGGGTGAATGGGCCACAGGCCCAGAGGGGGCTGGCCCCCTCCAGACCCCGACCAGACCCAACGCCTATTCGGCGGCGCGCGCCTCCGGCCCCTCCAGCCCGGCGCCCTCGTCGACACCCAGCATGATGTTGAGGTTCTGCACCGCGGCGCCCGACGCGCCCTTACCGAGATTGTCGAGCACCGCCACCAGCACCGCCGCGCCGCTCTCGGCATTGCCATGCACCGAAAGCTCCAGCCGGTTGGTACCGTTCAGGCGCTGCGGCATCACCCGCGGCTCGTGCAGCGACGGATCGACCACCGCCACGAAGCGCTCGCCGGCATAGGCCGCGCGCAGCGCCGCCTCCGCCGCCGCGATGCCCTCGGCGCCCAGTCCCGGCAGTTGCAGCGCCACCGCCATGCCCTGCGCATACTGTCCGACGGAGGGAACAAAGACCGGTGCGGCGCTCAGCAGCCCGTGCTTGGAGATCTCCGGCAGGTGCTTGTGGCCCTGCGACACGCCATACAGGAAGGCACCGTCGATCTCGCCGCTCTCGAACTCGGCGATCATCGCCTTGCCGCCCCCGGTATAGCCCGACACGCCCGAGATCGCCGGCGCCGCATCCGCCGCCAGCAGACCGGCCTCGACCAGCGGACGGATCAGCGCAATGGCGCAGGTCGACCAGCAGCCGGGGTTGGACACATACTGCGCCGAAGCAATCGCCTCGCGCTGCCCCTTGGCCATCTCGGCAAAGCCGAAGACCCAGCCCTCGGCCACCCGGTGCGCGGTCGAGGCGTCGATGATCCGGGTGCCATGCGGCGCCGCCAGTTCGACGGTCTCGCGCGCGGCGTCATCCGGCAGGCAGAGAATCGCCACGTCCGCTTCGGCCAGCGCCTCGGAGCGCGCGTCGCGGTCCTTTCGGCGTTCATGGGCGACCTGGACCAGGGCAATATCGGCGCGCGCCTCGAGACGCTCGCGGATCTGCAATCCCGTGGTTCCGGCTTCGCCGTCGATGAACACCTTGTGGGCCATATCGTGCCTCCTTTGTTTCGAGGCCCGCCTATAGCAGAGCGCCCGTGAAAAGGAAACGGCGAGGACGCCCGCACGGGCGGAGGAGCGGCTCCTCGAGCCCGTGCGGCCTCTCCTCGCCTCAGCCCAGCGTCACGTCGAGGAACATCATCAGGATCAGCCCCACGATCAGCCCGGTGGTGGCCCGGTTCTGGTGCCCGTAGCGATGGGTTTCGGGAATGATCTCGTGGCTGATGATGAACAGCATCGCGCCAGCGGCGAAGGTCAGCCCCACCGGCAGCACATAGACCGAGACCGACACCGCCGCCACACCGATCAAGCCGCCGATCGGCTCCACCAGCCCGGTGAGCGTCGCGTACCAGACGCTGCGCAACCGGCTGTAGCCCTGTCCGCGCAGCGCCACCGCGACCGCCAGCCCCTCGGGCGCGTTCTGCAAGCCGATGCCGGTGGCCAGCGACAGGCCGTTGGTCACGTCGCCGCCGCCGAAACCGATGCCCACCGCCATGCCCTCGGGAAAGTTGTGGATGGTGATCGCGAGGATGAACAGCCAGAGCTTCGACAGCGCGCCGGGATCGGCGCCCTCGGGGCCGGAGATGAAATGCTCGTGCGGCACCCAGCGGTTGATCCCCGACACCACGAAGGCACCGAGCGCGATGCCCGTCGCGGCGAGCAGGGCCGCCACCACGGTCGAGCCATAGAGCGCCTCGCCCTCCTCGATCCCCGGCAGGATCAGCGATAAGAACGAGGCCGAGATCATCACCCCGGCCGCGAAGCCCAGCATCATGTCGTTGGTCCGACGCGAGATCTCGCGCCCGAACAGCACCGGCAGCGCCCCCACCCCGGTCATCAGACCGGCGCCGAGACTGGCCAGAAAGCCCCAAAGGATCATCGCATCGCCTCCTGCTGGCACCCGCACACCTCCCCTCACGCCACTAATTCGCTGCAGGCGCGAAATGTCCAGAGCGGGAGATTGCGCAAACTGTCGCGGATTGGTAATCAAACCTGACCACATCGCCCGGAAGGACCGCGTCATGCCAGAGATTACCGAGATCGAGGACCTCAAGCGGCTCTACCGCCGCCGCGTCCCCAAGATGTTCTACGACTATTGCGAATCCGGCAGCTGGAGCGAGCAGACCTTCCGCGAGAACAGCTCGGATTTCGACGACATCTACCTGCGCCAGCGCGTCGCCATCGACATGACCGGCCGCTCCACCGCGAGCACGCTCATCGGGCAGGACGTGGCGATGCCGGTGGCGCTCGCGCCGGTGGGCCTCACCGGCATGCAGCATGCCGACGGCGAGATCCTCGCCGCCCGCGCCGCGGAAAAATTCGGCGTGCCCTATTGCCTCTCGACCATGTCGATCTGCTCGATCGAGGATGTGGCCGAGAACACCTCGGCGCCGTTCTGGATGCAGGTCTACACGCTCAAGGACGACGATTTCATGCAGCGCCTGTTCGACCGCGCCAAGGCGGCGAACTGCTCGGCGGCGGTGATCACCGTCGACCTGCAGCTGCTGGGCCAGCGCCACAAGGACATCAAGAACGGCCTCTCGGCGCCGCCCAAGCTGACGCCGAAATCGGTTGCCAACATGATGACCAAGGTGCCGTGGGGGCTGGAGATGCTGCAGACCAAGCGGCGCTTCTTCGGCAATATCGTGGGCCACGCCAAGGGCGTCGAGGATCCCTCGAGCCTGTCGACATGGACCGCGGAAAGCTTCGACCAGGCGCTGAACTGGGACCGCATCCGCGAATTCCGCAAGATGTGGGATGGCCCGCTGATCATCAAGGGCATCATGGACCCGCGAGACGCGCTCGAGGCCTGCAATGTCGGTGCCGACGCCATCGTGGTCAGCAACCACGGCGGCCGCCAGCTCGACGGCGCGCTGAGCTCGATCCGGGCGCTGGAACCGATCCTCGACGCGGTGGGCGACAGGATCGAGGTCCATCTCGACAGCGGCGTCCGCTCGGGCCAGGACGTGCTCAAGGCGGTGGCCATGGGCGCCAAGGGCTGCTGGATCGGCCGCGCCTATGTCTACGGTCTGGGCGCGATGGGCGAAAAGGGCGTCTCGGAGGCGCTGCGGGTGATCCACAAGGAGCTCGACAGCTCCATGGGGCTCTGCGGCCGCACCGACGTGACCAAGCTCGACCGCGACATCCTGATGATCCCGAAGGGGTTCTCGGGCGACTGGGAAAGCTGAGGGCCGGGCCGCGATCCAGGGAGTGCCGCAGGAGGGTGCGGGAGAGCGCGGGGACGCGGGGGGGGGGGGGGGGGGGGGGGGGGGGGGGGGGGGGGGGGGGGGGGGGGGG
>NZ_JBYNAH010000046.1:0-26240 GCF_059781815.1 Salipiger sp.
ATGGAACTGGGTGGTGAGCGACCGCATCTGGACCAAGGCCGGCATGGAGGGCGACGGGCTGGTGGCGCTGTCGCCGCGCGGCGAGGTTCTGGGCGGTGGCATCTTCGCCGGCAGCCTGATGGATTTCGCACGCTATGGCCTGCTGTTTTCGCCGAGCTGGCAAACCGTGGCCGAGGAGCGCGTCGTCTCGGAAAGCTATTTCGACGCGGTGCAGACGGCGGCTGACCCGTCGATCTATCTCGACAGCGAGTTCGGACGGAAGATGGTCTCCTATTTCGGCGAGGAGGATGCGCCGATCGGCGGCTCCTATCAGTGGGACGCGGTCTTCGAGGATGGCGACCTCTACAAGTCGGGCCTGCTGGGGCAGGGGCTCTACGTCTCGCCCGAGACCGACACGGTGGTGGTCTGGTTCTCGACCACCTGGCAGAACATACACCCGATGACGGCCTATTCCCGCGCCATCGTCAACGATCTGTTCCGCGCCCAATGAGACGCGGTGCGAGGGCCGCAGCTCTGCGTCGGCAGGTGAGGTCGCCCGGACCGCGCGCCCCAGCCGCGGTGCCTGCATGAAGCGGGCGCTGGTGATCGGGGCGTCCGGGGGCATCGGCTCGGCCATGCTGGCCGGGCTTGAGGCATCCGGCGTGGAGACCCTCGGGCTGTCGCGCTCGGAAGATGGGCTCGACATCACCAATGAGGCCAGCGTGGCAGAGGCGCTCGGAGCGCTCGATGGCCAGTTCGATCTGATCTTCGTCGCGACCGGGGCGCTGCGCATCGACGGTGCGGTGCCGGAGAAATCTCTCGACATGATCTCGGAACAGGCGCTTGTCGATCAATACCGGGTCAATGCGATCGGCCCGATCCTTGTGCTGAAACACGCCCGCCGCCTCCTTCCAAGAGAGCGGCCGGCCGTTTTCGCGGTGCTCTCGGCCCGGGTCGGATCGATTGGCGACAACAGGCTTGGCGGCTGGTACGCCTACCGGTCCGCAAAGGCGGGGGTGAACCAGCTTGTCCACAGCGCCGCAATCGAGCTGGCCCGAAAATATCCAAAGCTCTGCTGCGTCTGCCTGCATCCGGGAACTGTCGAGACACGTTTCACCGAAGGCTATCAGGATCGCCATCCGACCGTCACCGCAGACACCGCGGCAGAGCGTCTGCTGGAGGTCATCGCCACGCTCGACGCAGGCAAGACCGGCAGGTTCTTCGATTATTCCGGCAAAGAAATACCGTGGTGATACTTTTGTGATGGCATGAAATTGCTCGCGGTTCGAGCTTTCCATGCGGCGGCGATGGCCATGATCCGGGCGGGAGAGCCTCGAAACGCCAAATTTAACAGATGCGTACGAACCATCTGATCTGAGGCCATCGCCGGACATACGTCTCTACAACTACACCCGAACGGAAACCGCCCAGGCTGCCACGATTTCGTCAAAATTCTCTGTTTTTGATCGTAAATCACGTCAAAGTTGCCGTAGAAGCAAACGGAATTACAAAATGCGCAGGCCGAGCTACCTTCTTCTCATCGTGGCGGCTGTCACGATGTTCCTTCTCGCTTCCGGCGGGATCTGGCTGACCCGCGAGGGCGGACGGATCGCCTCGATTTGGGTCGCGAACGCGGCCATCCTGTCGCTCATCTTCGTCCGAGCGCGGGAGAGTTCGCTCTACGTGATCGCCGCGGCCTATCTCGGCAATATCCTCGCCAATCTCGCTGCGGGAGATTCCCTGTCAGTTGCGCTGACGCTCTCGGCCTGCAATACCATCGAGATCGGCATCGTGGTCGCCCTGTTGATGCGACTGCGGCCGAATATCGACTTCACCGTCCTGAAAGACCTCGCCGTCTTTGTGGCCGTCGCCGGGATCCTCGCGCCATTCTGTTCCGCGCTGGTGGCAGCCTCATGGTTGCACAAGTTCGCCGACGCCCCGTTCTGGCAGGTTCTCGAAAACTGGTACGCGGCGGATGCGCTCGGGCTTCTGGTCTTCGTGCCGCTCTTCGCGATGGGGCTCGGATACAAGAACAGCCGGTTCGAGCTTTCTTCGCTGACGCGTCCGGATGTTCTGGCCCTTCAGCTCATGAACGCCGTCGCGGTGTCTGCGATCTTCTGGCAGGATGAACTGCCGCTGTTGTTTCTGGCGGTTCCACCCCTGCTGCTCGTCGTCGTGCGATCGAGCATGGCGGGGACGGTGGTTGCCAATCTCACGATCACTGTCGTGGCAATCGCCGCCACCGTGCAGGGCACCGGACCGATCCTGCTCGTGGATGCGGCATTGTCCGAGCAGATGATTATCCTGCAATTGTTCCTCGGCACCTGCGTCTTCATCTCGCTTGTCTTCTCTGCCTACCTTGCCGAACAGAAACGGCTCGAAGAGCGGCTGCGGCAAGCCAAGGCCCTGTCAGAGGAGGCCAGCGCCGCAAAAAGTGCGTTCCTGTCGACCGTGAGCCATGAATTGCGCACGCCACTGACCTCGATCCGCGGCTCTCTCGGCCTTCTGGCGGGGGGAAAGGCGGGAGACTTCTCGAGCAAGGCCTCGAAACTGATCGGGATCGCGCACAACAACAGCGAGCGCCTCGTGAACCTGATCAACGACATTCTCGATATGGAGAAGATCGAGTCCGGGAAAATGGACTTCGACATGCGGGAACAGTCGATGCGCGCGGTGCTCGACCCGGCCCTCGAGACGGCGCGCGCCTACCTGCCCGAGCGACACGTGAAGATCATCGTGATCGACGACGCACCCGGGGCCTTGGTCGAAGTCGATCCAGACCGACTTCACCAGGTGGTGAGCAACCTGCTTTCGAACGCGATCAAGTTCTCGCCACGCGATGGGTTCGTGCAGGTCCGGCTCTCGGCCGATGCGACAGAGGGCACGGCCAAGATTTCCGTCGTGGACCAGGGCCCGGGCATCGCCGAGGAGTTTCAGGACCGCCTGTTCGGCAAGTTCGAGCAGTTCGACAGCTCAAACACGCGCAGCGAAGGCGGGACCGGGCTTGGCCTGAGCATCAGCAAGGCGCTTGTCGAGCGGATGGGCGGCGCGATCGGGTTCGAAACACGGCTCGGCGAAGGCTCGACCTTCTCGGTGACCCTGCCGCTTGCCGGCATCGCGGAGCCAAGGCGGCTTGGGGAAGAGCCCGACGGACGGCCGCGCATGCTGACCTACGGGTTCGATCCGGCCGGCGTTTTCGTCGTCGTCCGGCAACTCGCATCCGCCGGCTACGCGATCGATCATGCATCCAGTGTGGAAACCCTCTCGGCGATGCTCGCGGCTCAGGCCCATGCAGCGCTGGCAATCGATCTCGACCACGTCGAGGATGACCAGCTGAGCGCGGTCCGCGGTCTGGTGGAGGGGGCGCAGCTCACGACCTTTGTCGTCGCGTCGGACAGCAGCCGGGCGCGGGAGGCCTTTCCCGACGCGCCCGGGCAGAGTGTCGAGCTTCTGACAAAGCCGATTGATCCCGAGCGGATCGCATTTGCGTTGCGCGAGGCGCTGCGGGAAGCGGATGAAATGCGCCCCCGTATCCTGCATGTCGAGGACGATACCGGCCTGCTCGAAGTGGTTGCGACCGGGCTTGGTGACGAGGTCGAGGTCCGCAGGGCGCACAGCCTTGCGGCTGCACGCGAGGAGCTTCGGAACGAGCGATTTTCTGCGATCATTCTTGATCTCGCGCTGCCGGATGGTCAGGGTACGGAGCTGCTGTCGGACGTCGACGCGCTGACGCCGGTGATCGTCTACTCCGCAACGGATGTGGACATCACTGCCGGAGATAAGGTCCGCGCGGTCATGACAAAGACCAAGTCGGCCGAAAGCGACGTCGTCGACGCAGTCCACGCGCTTCTGGCGCAGCCGGTCGGAGCAAGGTAGCCGCAATGCCGAGGATCCTCTACGTGGACGACGAGGACGACATCCGGCAGATCGCCGAGATGGCGCTCGAGCTCGAAGAGACGTTCGAGGTACGAACAGCGGCATCAGGGCAGGAAGGGCTCGACCTGGCCCGCGACTTCCGGCCCGATCTGATCATGCTCGATGTCATGATGCCCGGAATGGATGGCATATCGACCTTTGCGGCGGCTCGAAATGATCCGATCCTGAAATCGATCCCGGTGGTCTTCGTGACTGCGCGAACACAGACACACCAGGTCGCAGAGCTTATGGGTCTCGGAGCACAGGGCGTGATCCCGAAACCCTTCGATCCCCTGACGCTGGCCGAGGACATCGAAGCGCTTCTCTGAGGCGCGCTCCGCCGCGATAGGCGCGCTGACCTGCTGCTCCCTCATGCACGACGAGAGTCGTGCAGTCCCTCCTTGTGTGTTCAAGGGCGGGCATACCGGGAACTGGGAACGCAGCTGGGAACCCCGTTCGATCTCTATGCGGTTCAGTTGCGCGTCATCCTCACGCGCCTATGGGCAGCCTTTGCCGGCAGCAAAGGCTGCGGGCACCTGAGGGTCAACATGACCGCGCAACCCATGCCGAGAGACTGAGAAAGGTGGAACATTACACCAGCCTGCAGCGAAGATCGGCAACCGTTCCGGTCGTGTTGTGGCGTCCTGATATTTCCCGTCTCGCGGCGCATAGCACCTCAAGAGCACCCCGTCGGCACCTGCTCGACAGCCCCATCGCGAGGGTGCTGCCCTGCGATAGAGCAGCGCACGGTCCCGGCGCCCAGCTTGCGCAAGGTTTGCGCGGTGGTGCGACAGCTTTGCTGAACCTCGCGGCAGCGCGGTGCGAAGCGGCAGCCGGCATAGGTTGCGAACGGATCCGCCGGCGCGGCACCGATGAGCTGTTCCGGCATGCCGGTCTCCGGGTCGGGCAACAGCGTCGCCGCCAGGAGTGCCTTGGTGTAGGGGTGTTGCGCACCGTCGAAAAGCGCATCGGTGGGCGCCTCTTCGACCTTCTGCCCGAGATACATCACCGCTACACGGTCGGCCAGGTGTTCGACCACGGCGAGGTTGTGACTGACGAAGACCATCGTCAGCCCGAATTCCGATTTCAGCGACAGCAGCAGATTGATGATCTGTGCCTGCACCGAGACATCGAGCGCCGAGGTCGGCTCATCGCAGATCAGCACGCGCGGCTTCAGGATCAGGGCGCGGGCGATTGCGACCCGCTGGCGCTGGCCGCCGGAAAGCTCGCCGGGATAGGCGTCGGCCAGCCGCGCGGGCAGGCCGACGAGATCGAGCATCCGGGCGACCTCGGCGTTCACGTTCGCACCGCCATGCAGGCGCAGCGGCTGGCCGATCAGGGTGGCGATGCGTTTGACCGGATTGAGCGAGGCATTGGGGTTCTGAAACACCGGCTGGATCAACCGGACGCGCTCGTCCACCGACAGGGCACCGATCTTCCGACCGGCGATCTCGACCTCGCCCCGGTCCGGTTTCAGGAGCCCCAGCATGATGCTGACCGCGGTGCTCTTGCCGCAACCGGATTCGCCGACGAGGCCAAGGGTTTCGCCCGCGGCGACTTCGAGCGACAGATCGTTCACGGCCACCAGCTCCTCGGCCGGAGCAAAGAGCTTGCGATGCAGCCGATAGGCCTTGCGAATGCCCGTCATGCGGATCATCGGCGGGGTCTCGGATCGGGTCATGCGGCGACCTCCGCGGCTTTGTGGCATTCGACGAAGCGGCCGGGGGCGGGCGCGCGGCCGGGCACCGGATCCTGACCGCAGACCTCTCCGGCAAAGCCGCAGCGATCCCGGAAGGCGCAACCCTTCAGGGGGCCGATCAGCCCGGGAACACGGCCCGGAATCGCGGGCAATTCGCTGCCGCGCGGGGTCTGGCCCGGCACCGGGATCGCGGCAAGGAGGCCGCTTGTGTAGGGGTGCTGCGGCGCACGGAAAAGATCCTTCACCGGCGCGCGCTCGGCGATCCGTCCGGCATACATCACCGCCACCTCGTCGGCGATGGCGGCGACCACGCCGAGGTCATGGGTGATCAACAGCAGCGACAGCCCGAGATCGCTCTGGAGCTCGTCCAGAAGGGCGAGGATCTGCGCCTGGATGGTGACGTCGAGCGCGGTGGTCGGCTCGTCCGCGATCAGCAGCTTGGGGCGGCCCATCAACGCGGAGGCGATCATGATCCGCTGCCGCTGCCCGCCGGAGAAACCGTGCGGATACTGCTCCAGCCGGGCCGCGGGATTGGCGATGCCGACCCGGTCGAGCATCTCGATGGCGCGGGCGTCGGCCTGTTTGCGGCTCAGCTTCTCGGCGCGCATCACGCCCTCGGTCAGCTGTCGCCCGATGGTCAGCGTCGGGTTCAGGGCGCTGGTGGGGTCCTGAAAGATCATCGCCACGTCGCGGCCGCGCATCTTGGCGAGCTTGGCCTCGGTCTTGGCGGTCAGGTCCTGCCCCGCCATCGCGAAGCGGTCGGTGGTGACCTTCGCATAGCGCGGCAGGAGCCCCATGATCGCGGTGGCCGTCAGCGACTTGCCGCAGCCGGACTCGCCCACGAGACATAGCGTCTTGCCCGCCGCAATCGACAGATCGACGCCGCGCACGGCGTTGAGCGTGCCTCTGTCCGTCGGGATGGACACCTGCAGGTTCTTGATATCGAGCATCATGTCGGTCATTTCCGTGCCGGCCCCGTGATGTCGCGCAGACCGTCGCCAAAGAGGTTCACCGCCAGCACCAGCAGGCACAGCGCCGAGCCGGGCAGGGCGATCAGCCAGGGGTCGAAGAGGATGTTGTCGCGCCCCTCGGAGATCATCAGCCCCCAGCTCGGTGTCGGCGGGCGCACGCCCAGCCCGAGAAACGACAGCGCCGCCTCCAGCAGGATCACGTTGGCCACCTCGAGCGAGACCACGACAAGGATCGTGGCGCGCATGTTGGGCAGGATCTCGAGAAACAGGATGCGCGCCCGGCTGGCCCCGATGGCCTGCAGGCCGGTGATGAATTCCTGATGCCTGAGGCTCTGTGCCGCCGCCCGGGTGACCACGGCAAAGCGGTCCCAGAGCAAGAGGCCCAGCACGGTGATCAGCGTCGTCAGCGACGCCCCGCCAAGCGCCACCGCGGCGAGCGCGACCAACACGATGGGCAGCGACAGGCGGGTGGTGATGGCGAAGCTGATCAGCATGTCGACCTTGCCGCCGAAATAGCCTGCGAGCAGGCCCAGCGTGATGCCGATGGCACCTGAGACAAGGATGACCCCCAGCCCCACCCCCAGTGAGACCCGCGCGCCATAGATCAGCCGGGACAGGTAGTCGCGGCCGAGGTGGTCGGTGCCGAGCAGGTGCTCGGGCACCGAGCGGTCATGCCAAAAGGGCGGCAGCAGGCGGCGGCTCAGGTCCTGCGCGATCGGATCATGCGGCGCGAGCACCGGCGCGAGGATCGCGATCAGCACGATCAGCGCCAGCAGCGTGCCACCGATCAGAACGCCGGTATTGCCACGCATCTTGCGCCAGAGGCCGGGGCGCGCGGTGTCCATCGAGACGTCAGACATCACGAGGCCCCCCGCAGCCGCGGGTCGAGCATCGCGTTCAGCACGTCGGCCAGCGTCGTCAGCACCACGTAGAGCAGCGACAGGATCAGGATGATCGCCTGCACCACGGGCAGGTCGCTGCGCAGAAGCGACTCCCACGCGAGCCGCCCGAGGCCGTTCAGCGCAAACACGCTTTCGATCACGATGGAGCCCGAGAGCAGCTGCCCCAGCTGCACCGCCGCCAGCGAGACCAGCGGCAGGATCGCGTTGCGCAGGGCGTGGCGGGAAATCACAAGATGCATCGGCAGCCCCTTGGCGCGGGCGGCGCGCACGTAATCCGTGGCCAGCACATCGATCATCCCCGAGCGGGTGATGCGCATCAGCTCGGGGATGGCGTAATAGCTCAGCACCACCACCGGCAGGATATAGCCCTGCCAGCTCTGCGCCCCTGAGATTGGCACCATGCCGTACCAGACGCCGAAGACGACGATGGCCATGAGGCCCAGCCAGAAACTCGGGATCGCCTGACCGGAGACGGCGATCACCAGCGCGATGCGGTCGATCCAGCCGTTCGGCCGCAGCGCCGCAGCGACCCCCAGAGGCACCGCGATGGCCAGAGCGACGAGAAAGGACACGAAGCCGAGCGTCAGCGTGACGCCGACACGGTTGCCGATGATCTCGGTCACCGGCACGTTGAAATAAATGCTCTGCCCGAGGTCTCCGGTCAGCGCGCTGCCGATCCAGTCGAGATATTGCACGATCAGGGGACGATCAAAGCCATAGGCCACGCGGATCGCCTCGGCATCCTCGGCCCGACCGCCCGACCCGGCAATGGCAATCGCCGGATCGCCCGACAGGAACATCAGCCCGAAGCTTAGCGCCGAGACGGTCACGCAGACCAGTAACGCCACCAACAGCCGTTTGGAGAGAAAGGGGAGCATGGTGCTTTTCCGTAAAATGGGCCGGACGGCGAAGGGAGCACACCGTCCGGCCCGTTTCGTTCGCAGGGTCAGCTTATTTCCAGTTGGTGGCCCACCAACGGGCGAACTCGTCCGGATGCGGGGTAAAATCGAGGTCGTTGGCGAGGCCGTAATTGACGTTGAAGTTGTACATCGGCATCCAGTACGCCTCGTCGGCGATCTTCTTCACCGCCATGGCGTAGTTCTCGGCCCGCTCCTCGCGGTCCGACGAGGTGTCGGCCACGGTCAGCCACTCGGCCAGTTCCGAATCCTGCACGAGGTCATCCGCCCCGCCGCCGAAGAAGTTGGACAGGATGAACGCCGTGTCGCCAATGCCGTAGCTGCCCCAGTTCGAGAAGAACGCCGGAAGCTCCTTGGCGCGCCATTTGCCGACGCCCGCGGCATATTGCTGTTCGTTCAGCTCCAGCGTCACGCCGACCTTGGCGAGGTCTGCCGCAACCGCCTCGGCGGTCGGACGCGGCATGGCGGCGAACACCATCTCCATCTCGAAGCCGTCGGCATAGCCCGCCTCGGCCAGCATCGCCTTGGCCTTCTCGGGGTCGTACTCATAAGACGTCACATCCTGCGCGCAGCCGAATTGTGCCGGGTTGCAGGCGGTGTTCAGCACCTCGGAGGCGCCGCCGGCGAAGGCATCGACAATCGCGCCGCGGTTGGTGGCGTGGATCAGGGCCTGACGCACTTCCTTCTTCGCGATCGGCGTCTCGCCACCCATCGCCTCGGGGGCAAAGCCGACATAGCCGATGCGCATGATCGGCGCGCTGATGATCTGCACGCGGCCTTCGAGACGCTCGGCCTGATCGGGCGGAATGCGCCAGATCCAGTCGAGCGAGCCCGACATCAGCTCGGCGTATTGGGTGTTCATCTCGGGGATGGTGCGCACGGTGATCTTGTCGAGCGTGGCGCCGGATTTCGGGCTGCCCGCGTAGTGATCCTCGAACTTCTCGAGCTCATAGCGGATGCCGGGCTCCTGGCTGACCAGCTTGTAGGGGCCGGTGCCGATGGGCGTGGCCGCCATGCCGGCCGAGCCGTTTTCCTCAAAGAATTCATGCGGATAGATCGGCAGCGCATCCGCCAGCATCTCGACCGCGCCGGCAAAGGGCTTCGACATGTTGATGCGCACTTTGTAGTCGTCGAGCTTCTCGACGCTCTCGATCCAGTCGACCGAGATCGAGTAGCGGGTGCCGTATTCCGGGGTGATCACGGTGTTGAGCGTCTCGACGACGTCATCGGCGGTGAAGTCGGCGCCGTTGTGGAACTTTACGCCCTGACGCAGGGTGAATTCCATCGTCAGCGGGCCGGTGAACTCCCAGGATTCCGCCAGCGCCGGGACGATCTCGCCGGTGTCGAGGTTCTTGTAGAGCAGGCCATCATAGATGTGGCGCGCAAGGATCAGGCCCTGACGGCCGGCGATCTTGTAGGTGTCGAGCGGCTCGGGCTCGGCGGCGAAGGCCACGTTGAGCGTGTTCGATGCCTTGTCGGCCAGCGCGGGCGTGGCCAGCGTCAGAGCGGTGACGGAGGCCAGCGCGGCCAGGCCGGTCGCGACCTTGGAGGGGAATGTCGTCATGGGTCTCTCTGTTGGATGGGGAGGTGAAAAGGGTCCCGGCCGGTTTTCCGGTTCTATGCGGGGTGTTTGGTCTTGCCGCCGATCTCGGCCAGCGTCTCGCCGGCCTTCAGGCGGGCGAGAATGGTGATCTCGTCGGTCTGCATCTGGCGGGCACGCGCCATGTGCTCGGCGGCCCGAGCGGGATCGAGCACGACGACGCCGCTTTCATCGGCGAGCACCATGTCGCCCGGGCGCACGGCCACGCCGCCGCAATTGATGGTGACGTTGACCTCGCCGCCAAGTCCGCGCGGCTTGGTCGTGATGGGGGACCGGCCCCGGCACCAGACCGGGTAGCCGGCTGCGAGAATGGCGGCGCGGTCGGTGACGAAGCCGTCGATCACCGAACCCACCACACCGCGGGCCTGCGCGGCGGCGGTGGTCACCGCGCCCCAGCAGGCATGGCGCAGATCGCCACAGCGGTCGACTACAATCACTTGGCCGGGTTTGGCGCCGGACAGGGCCTCGACCAGAGGGCCACCGTCATCGCCCGCCATCCGCACGGTCAGGGCCGGGCCGAACACGCGCGCCTCGAGGGTCAGCCCCTGAATCGACGGCGCCATGAAGCCGGTCTCAAGGAAATGCCCCAGTGTCGCGGTTTCGATGTCCGAGAAGTCGATTGCTGCTGGCATACCCTGTCCTGACCTTGCGTCGCTTCAGCCAAGCAAGCCGCAGGAGGGGGCATTTCGCAAATAGCCGGAGGTTATGACTGGCATAACCTCCGGGCAGGAAAGCGGATCAGACCGCCGCGGTGACGATGAATTCCACCTTGTAGTCGGGGGTCGCCAGCTTGGCTTCGCCACAGGCGCGCGCCGCCGGGTTGGCGGGATCGATCCACGCGTCGTAGACCGCGTTCATGTCCTGAAAATCGGCCATGTCCGCCAGCCAGATGATGACCTGCAGGAGCTTGGATTTGTCCGTCCCGGCCTCTTGCAGCAGCTTATCGATCGCAGCGAGGCAATCGCGGGTCTGGGTGGCCACATCGGCGCCGGGCGTGCCGACCTGACCGGCGAGGTAGACGGTGCCGTTGTGGATCACGGCCTGACTCATGCGGGGGCCGGGGTGAAGGCGGGTGATGCTCATGGATCTTCCTTTTTGATGAATTTCTTGGCAACCATATTCAACCACAGGCGATACGCACAGATGGCGGGCATAGCCTCGGCGAATATCTGGAATAGCCTCTTGCTATTTCTGGTCTGCTGCAAAAACAGACAGTCTCTTGCATCACCGATGGTACCGGACTCGCCAGAATGGACAGCCTTCCCCAAACAGACCTGAACTGGAACCTCCTGCGCGTGTTCTACATGATCTCCGAGGAGCAGAGCATCACCAAGGCGGCACGGCGGCTCGGCCTCAGCCAACCCTCGGTCAGCAATGCGCTACAAAAACTCGAGGCCCAGCTCGACTGCCAGCTCGTATTCCGGGACAGCCGCCATTTCGAGCTGACGACGCGGGGCGACAAGATTTTTCAGGAATGCCGCGACATCTTCCACAGCGCCGAGCGCATCTCGCTGCTAGTGCGCGACGCCGAAGCCGAGGAGCGCGGGCAGGTCCGCTATCAGATCATCTCGAACCTTGTGTCGCCGCTGATCGACGAGGCGATGCGGCTCTTTCACCACCGCCACCCGTCGGTGATCTTTCAAAGCGAGGTCCAGAACAGCCAGACCATCGTTCGCCTGATCCAGCAGGGCCGGGCGAACCTGGGGTTCTGCCTGCTGGCCAAACCGCTGGTCAACCTGCCGTCGATCCGCCTCTTCCGCGAGGAGTTCAGCGTGTTCTGCGGCGCCGAGCACCCGCTCTTCGGGCAGAGGACCGTGGAAATGCGCGACCTGCGGCACGAGCCGTTCATCTCCTTTGCCTGCGCCACCGAGGGCATGGGGCTCGAGCCGATGTCGGTGCTGCGCGAAGGCACGCGGCTCGGAAGCCGGATCAACGGGTTGAGCACCAACACCGAGGAGGTGCGGCGGATGATCGTCACCGGCATGGGCATCGGCATCCTGCCGCTGGCTGTGGCGCAGGACGACATCCGGCGCGGCGAGCTCTGGCCGCTCAAGATCACCGACGAGCCGATCGGCGCCGATGTCTATCTGGTCCATGCGGCACCCGAGAAGCTGTCGCCCTCGGAGCGGAAGTTCATCCAGACCGTCGAAGAGCTGCTGGCGCTCTACCCCGATATGGTCTGAGACGCGGCGAGCCTCGCCGCCGCCAGATCCTGAAGCGCCATGCCGACGGATTTGAAGACCGTGAAGGCCGCATCGTCGCGGCCCGTCCCTTGGCTGCATTGCCGGGGAAGAAGGTCACCACCTTCACCCCGATGCTTTCCCCCGGCACCCAGGCCGGCATGATCAGCAGCGAGGCCTTGCTGCCATCGGGCTGCGCGATGCTCAGCACCTGCCGCTCAGGCGCCTCGACATTGCCCGCCTTGTACCAGGCGCGCAATTCCGAGATCAGCGCGGGCCAGTCGAGCACGGTCTCCAGAGACTGTTGCCCGATCAGCGCCGTCACCGGTCGGCCCGTTTGAGCACCGCGTGAAGCAGGATGTTCAACCCGGCGACAAAATCCTCCGGCGCGCAGTTTTCCTCGTTGTTGTGGGTGATGCCGTTCTGGCAGGGCGTGAAGATCATCGCCGTGGGGCAATGGGTAGCCAGGAAATAGGCGTCGTGGCCCGCCTGGCTCTGAATATCGCGCCAGTCAAAGCCCATGCGGATCGCCTCGTCGCGGAGGCCGTCGATCATCTCGTGGTCGAAGATGTCGCCGCCCCATTCCCATTCATCCTCGATGCGCGCCTCGCAGCCGCAGCGCGCGGCGGATTCGTAGAGCGCCCGGCGCATCTTTTCCGCCATCACCCGCGTGGTGATCGGATCGGGATGGCGCACGTCGCAAACGGCTTCGGCGGTGTCCGACAGGATGCCGGGCTTGTTGGGCCAGGCGGTCAGCCGCGCGGCGGTCGCCTTGCCGTCATGCACCGCGAAATCCCAGCCGATATCGTCCACCGCGGTCAGCCAGCGCGCCCCCGCGGCGAGTGCGTTCCTGCGCAGGTCCATCGGGGTCGGCCCGGTATGCGAGGTCTGGCCGGAGAACGTCGCCCGCATCCCCCGCACCGGGTAGCCGCCGGTGACGATGCCGACCTGCCGTTTCTCGGCATCGAGGATCGGCCCCTGCTCGATATGCAGCTCGAAATAGGCGTCGATCTCACCCGCCTTGCAGGGCGTCGCGCCGTCGTAGCCGATCCGCGCGAGCTCATCTCCGAACCGCGCACCGTCATCGCCGATCAGGTCATACACCCAGTCGATGTCGTACTTGCCGACGAAGCAGCCGGAGGCGACCATCGGCGGCGAGAACCGCGCGCCTTCCTCGTTGGTCCAGTCGACCACGACGATGGGGCGCTTGGTCACGTGACCCGCGTCGTTCAGGCTGCGGATCACCTCGAGCCCCGCCAGCACCCCGGCGATCCCGTCGAACCGTCCGCCGTTGATCTGGGTGTCGAGATGGCTGCCGATCAGGATCGGCGGCAGATCGTTGTCGGTGCCGTCGCGGCGGCCGAAGATGTTTCCGGCGGCGTCCACCTCGACGCTCAGGCCCGCCTCTTCGCACCACGCGCGAAACAGGTCGCGCATCTCGCGGTCGGCATCGCCCAGTGTCAGGCGCGACAGCCCGCCGGGGCGGCCTTTGCCGATCTCTCCGGAGGCTTCAATGGTGGACCAGAAGCGGCCGAGGTCGACGCGGGTATCGGGGGTAATCGGCATGGGGAACCTTCTTTCGGGGCCGGGATCAGAACAGGATGCCGGGGAGATCGGTGATCAGAGCGGGGAACAGGACGAGGACTAGCAGCACGCCGACCATCACGCCAAGGAAGGGGATCAGGTACTTGAACGACGCGCTGAGCGGGATTTCACCGACCCGGCAGGCCGCCATCAGGTCGATGCCCAGGGGCGGGGTATTGGCACCGATGGCGAGGTTGATGGTCAGCAGGATGCCGAAATAGACCGGGTCGATGCCATAGTGACCAAGGATCGGCAGGAAGACCGGCGCAAGGATCAGGATGATCGCGATGCTCTCCATGAAGGTGCCGAGGATGAGCAGCACCGCCATCATCAGAAGCAGCGCGACGGTGGCGCTCTCGGTGGCCTGCGTGATGCCGTTGACGGCCATCTGCGGCACCTGTTCGGCGGCGAGGATCCAGCCGAAGACCGAGGCCGAGGCGATGACGAGCAGGATCACCCCGGTCATCTCGGTGGTCTCGCGCAGGAGCCGCATCAGCGTGGACAGCGACAGCGCGCGGTAGACGAAGACCCCGATGACGAGCGCATAGGCCACGCCGATCCCGGCGGCCTCGGTCGGGGTGAAGATGCCGAGGCGGATGCCGCCCACGATGATGATCGGCGCCAGCATGGCGAGGATCGAGCCCTTTGCGGCGCGGCCAAGCTCGCGCCACGAGAACGGCTCCCCGCCCTGCCAGCCATTGCGGCGCGAGATCCACCACGCCACCAGCATCAGCCCGAGGCCAAGCAGGATGCCGGGCAGGATCGCGGCGGCGAAGAGCTGCCCGATCGAGCTGTTGGTGGCGGTGCCGTAGACGATCAGCACGATCGAGGGCGGAATGACGGTCCCAAGGGAGCCGGCACAGCCCAGGGCCGAGGCCGAAAAGCCGGGGTGATAGCCCTGATCTTTCATCGCCGGCAGCATCATCGTCCCGATGGCGACGACGTCGGCCACGCCTGAGCCCGAGAGCGAGCCGAACATCATGCAGGCGATGATCATCACCATGGCGAGGCCGCCGGTCCGTCGCCCGATCAGCGCCGAGCAGAGCGCGATGATCCGGGGCGCGAGGCCACCGTGGACCATCAGCAGACCGGCGAGCAGAAACAGCGGGATGGCCAGGAGCGTAAAGCTGTTGATCCCGGCGACGGCGCGCTGCGCGACCACGATCATCGGCGCGGCATCGGCGATCAGCAGGTAGAACATCGACGACAGGCCAAGCGCCACGGCGATGGGCACGTCCATCAGCACCAGCACCACGAAGGCCACAAGAAGCAAAGCAAGCGCGAGGCTCATGCCCGGCCCCCTTTCAGGATCAGGCCCAGCAGCGCGAAGCCGCAGCAGACCGGCAAGGAGAGGTAAAACAGGCCCACGGGCAGCGACAGGGCGGTGGTCTGGTGCGACCAGGTGATCCCGCTCAGCGTCCAGCCGGTCCGGATGAGCACCGCGAGAAACACGACACTCGCCAGCCATGCGAGCGCGGCAATGCACTTGCGCAGCGGTGCCGGCAGCGTCACCAGGTCGAGCAGTCCGGCGCGGAAATGCGTGCCGCGTACGAAGCCCGAGATCGCGCCGACGAAGGTCAGCCAGACCAGTGCGATCCGGGGCAACTCCTCGGCCCAGCGGGGCGTCGCCGAGAACAGGTAGCGCGAGATGACGACATAGACGACCATCGCCGCAAACGCCGCCACAAGGGCCGCGCCGCACCAGCGCGCGCCTTGGTCGATCCAATTAGCCGCCCGCAGCGAGCCGTCGCGAAAGTTCATGGCGTCAAGCCTCCGTCGAGTTCCGGGCATGGGGTGCATTCATCGCAGCAGGGGCCACCGCCGCGCCCCTGAGCGTCACCCCGTCCCGGAGATAGCTGTGGGCGGTGGATTGCGCGCCTTTCCGGCCCGTGATCACGGCGCGCTTGCAAAGGCCCGCGCCGCCTCGGGCTCGCGAGAGCAGCCTCATCTGGGCGAGCTCGAAAAGTTGCACCGGCTCCACCGATGCAACTCCTTTCTCGGGCCGCAGGATCATTCGCGGTATTGGTTGAGGATGCTCAGAAGCTCTTCGCCATAGACATCCTTCTGGCTCTCCCAGATCGGAGCGACGGCGTCCACGAAGGCGGCCTTGTCGACCTCGTTGAAGACCATGCCCTTTTCTTCCAGATCGGCGATCAGCTGGTCATTGGCGGCGGCGACCATGTCGCGCTGCTTCAGGCCCCACGTGGTGGCGGCCTCCATGACGATCTCCTGATCTTCGGGCGAGATCTTGTCCCATGTCGCGTTCGACATGGTCAGCGTGGCCGCGCCCCAGATGTGTTCGGAAAGCGAGACGTATTTCTGCACCTCGAAGAACGACGCGGCGAGGATGATCGAGAGCGGGTTTTCCTGCGCGTCGAACAGGCCTTGTTGCAGCGCGGAATAGAGCTCGCCAAACGACAGCGGGGCAGGCTCGGCGCCCAGACCCTCGAAGGTGGCCAGACGGACCTTGTCGGGCGTCACCCGGATCTTCAGACCGGCGAGGTCTTCGGGCGCTTCGATGGGGCGCACGTTGTTGGTGATGTTGCGGAAGCCGTTTTCCCACCAGCCCAGCACCTTGATGCCCTTGCTGTCGAGCAGCTCGGCCAGTGCGGTGCCGAGATCGCCGTCGAGCGCGGCGAAGGCCTGCTCGCGGGCGCTCCAGGCATAGGGCATCTCGATGATGCCCATGCGCGGCTCGATGCCCTGGAACGAGCCCGAACCGATCAGGCCGGCCTGGATCGAGCCGAATTGCAGCCCTTCGATGACGTCCTTCTCGTTGCCGAGCTGGCCCGAGGGGAACACTTCGATCGCGACGCGGCCTTCGGTGCGCTCGGCCACTTCCTCGGCGAAGCCGGAGGTGGCGATGTGCCAGCTGTGGCTTTCGGGCAGGACGTGGCCAAGCCGGATGGACACGTCCTCCGCCAGCGCGGTGACTGGTGCAAAGGCCGTCAGGCAGGCTGCAAGCAGGCCGCTCTTGAACAAGTGGCTGGCGTATTTCATGTCGTTTCTCCTGTTGGAATTTGTTTGAGGCGAAGAGATACCGAACCCAAAATCGGCGCAAATAGCGCAGCGCTATGATTGGAAAAGCCTGTTCTTATGTGTGCTTGTGCAGTGGGCTCGCATGGGGCGCAGCAATGTCGGAGGCCATGCCTATGGCCCCGGACACAGGCGCCGGACCTTTCAGCCGGCGCAGGGTCTTTGACGCAGGTCTCGTGCCGGAGCATTCAGGAATGCCCGGGCGCGGTGCCGTTTTCTTGAGCATGTCGGGGGGCTGACGGTCTTCCTTTGCATGAGCGCGATCGCCACACTTGACAGAATCATAAAAACAAACCGACCTGTTTGTATATGGAGGCAACATGACCGTGACCACACGCAGAACCCAGGATCAGCGCAGCGCCAAGACCCGGAGGCTGTTGCTCGATGCGACGATCCAGTCGCTGATGGAGGTTGGCTATGCCAACACCAGCACCGCGGGGATCGCGAAGCGGGCAGGGGTCTCGCGCGGGGCGCAGACCCATCATTATCCTGGCAAGATGGACCTCATCGTCGCCGCCACCGAAGAGATGTTCGCGAATTTCGCCACCGGTCTCGAAACCCTCGCCGGCGAGCTGCGGGCCGGTCGGCTGAGCTATGACGCCTTCTTCGATGCGATCTGGGACGGCGTCGTGAACGGCGACTGGTTCTATTCCTCGCTCGAGATCATCGTTGCCGCCCGCGGCGATGACGAGCTGCGGCGCCAGCTCGCGCCGCTGATCCTCGACCTGCACGAGCGCTTCGAGACCACGTGGTCGCGCACCTTCGTGGCGGTCGATCCCGACGTGGTGTCGTCGCGGGTCGCACTGAACCTCGCGATGAACGTCTTCCGCGGCATGGCCGTGCAGGCGGTTCTGCGCCGGGACGAAGCCTATTTCCTCGAGATGCTCGCGGCGCTGAAGGCGGTGATCGCGGTGCACGTCCGGCCAGCGGAGAACGGCTAAGTCAAAAACAAACAAGCCAGTCGGTTTTATTTATACGGGCACATCCTCCCCCAATGCGGCGTCAGACCGCACCACCCCAACTGAGATCCAACAGGAGACCACGATGAAGAAGTACATCTCCCTACTGGCCGCGGCCGGCCTTGCGGCAAGCCCGCTCCTTGCGCAGGATGCGGAGTGGGAAACCCAGGGCCTGACCGACGATGCCATCACCATCGGCGTGATGGGGCCGTTCTCGGGCAACGCCTCGTCCTACAGCAAGGCGCTGATCGGCATGATGGCCTATTACGACAAGGTCAACGAAGAGGGCGGCGTGCACGGGCGCAAGCTCGTGGCGGTGCAGGAAGACACCGCCTGCGACAGCGCCAAGGGGCTCGCCGCCGCCAAGAAGCTGATCTCGCAGGACGAGGTCTTCATGCTGCAGGGCAACTCCTGCTCGGGCGTGGCCCTGGCGCTGCGGCCGACCATCGAGGAGGCGGGTCTGCCGTGGATCGTCGCCCATGCGGTGAGCGACTCGATCTCGGATCCGCTGGCCGCGAACATCTTCCACGGCGTGCCCACCGGCGGCGCCAACGGTCGCGCCATGGCCGCCTTCGTGCTCTCGAAGCCCGACACCAGCAACGTGGCGATCATCGAGCACTCGAACGACTGGGCGCATTCCTACTCGAACCCGGCGCGCGAGTATCTTGAAGAGAACGGCGTCGCGCCCTCGCTCGAGCTGACCATGGAGCGCGGCCAGACCGACGCCACCGCCCAGGTGCTGAAGCTACGGCAGGAGAAGCCCGATTTCATCATCGCGGCGCTCTACGAGGCCGAGACCGCCATCTTCCTGCGGGACCTGAAGAAATACGGCATGGGTGACATCCCGGTCATGGGCACCGCGGGCACCGACCTCGAGAACACGCTCAAGCGCACCGGCGATTTCGACACGGTGAAGAACTACTACGTGATCCACTCCTACATCGACAACCTCGACGGCCCGCTGATGCAGCCGTGGGGCGAGATGATCCACAAGTACTACCCGGACGAAGAGCTCTCGACCTTCTCCTTCGTCTCGATCGGCTCCGCCGAGGCGCTGGTCTCGGCGCTGGAAGCGGTGGGGCCCGAGCTCACCCGCTCCAAGCTGATGGCGGCGCTGGAAGAGGTGCGCGACTTCGACACCGGCATCCTGTCGGACCCGATCAGCTGGACCGCCGACGACCACCAGGGCGTCAAGGGCTCGGCGGTGGCGGGCTTCGTCGATGGCGAGCCGACCGTGCTGAAGGCCTGGGGCCAGCCCTACTGACACCTCCCCGACTGCCGGGCGCGGCCGCGGTCGCGCCCGGACTTTTCAAGGAGCAGACAACATGCTGATGCAGCTGACTTTGGGAGGTCTCTCCCAGGGCATGATCTATGCGCTCATCGCGCTGTCGCTGACGGTGGTCTACCGCTCGACCACGGTGGTGAATTTCGGACATGGCGATTTCGTCATGGCAGGGGCCTTCCTGTCCTACGTGCTCGTGGTGCTGGCGGGCGTGGCCTTCCTCCCCGCGGCGGCGCTGGCGATGATCGCGATGTTCGTGCTGGGGGTGATGTTCAACCGCGGCCTGATCCGTCCGATCCGGGGCGGCCCGCATATCGGGCTGGCGCTGATGTGCATCGCGGCGGGCTACTTGCTGCGCGGCATCGCGCGCATGGTCTGGGGCCGCGAGGTGCTGCCGATGCCGCCGGTCTTCGACATGGACCCGATCTTTGTCGGCGACCTCGTGATCACCGGCGATGCGGTGTTCATAATCGGCACCGTGCTTGTCCTGCTGCTGCTGTTCTTCGGGCTGATGGCCCTGACCGACCTCGGCAAGATGGTGCAGGCGGTCTACCAGAGCCCGCGCGGCGCGCGGCTCATCGGCCTCAATGTCGACCGGTTCAACGATTTCTCCTGGGGAGTCGGCGCGGCGCTTGGCGCGCTTGGCGGCATCCTCGTGGCGCCGGTCTCGCTGCTGCATCCCGATCTCGGGGCCTCGTTCCTGATCAAGGGCTTCGCGGCCATGACCCTGGGCGGCTTCGGCTCGCTGGGCGGCGCCGTGCTGGGCGGGGTGCTGCTGGGCATCGCCGAGCAATATGCCGGCGCCTATCTCGATACGGCGCTGATCGAGATCACCGCCTATGTGGTGATCGTGGCGGTGCTGTTCATCCGGCCGCAGGGGCTCTTCGGCCGCAAGGCCGTGGTGAAGGTGTGATCCGATGAGCCAGACCATGCCCTCCGCCCGCCAGCGCAAGATGCGCACGCTGCTGTTCTGGGCCGTGCCCGCCGTGCTGCTCTTGCTGCCGCTCGCCACCAACCCCTACACCCAGTTCATCGCCAACGGCATGCTGGTCTCGGTGCTGGTGACGCTGGGGTTCACCCTGACCATCGGCAATCTCGGCCAGCTCGCCTTTGCCAACACCGCCTTCTTCGGGATCGGCGCCTACGGCTCGGCGATCCTTGCCGCCAAGCTCGGCGTGCCGTGGCTGCTGACCATTCCGCTGGCCGGGGCCTTCGGCGCGCTGGGAGGCTTCCTCGCCTCGGCGGCGGCACTGCGCGGCATCCGCACCTATTACCTCGCGATCATCACCCTGGCCTTTGGCGAGCTGATGCGTTGGGCCTACCTGCACGCCAAGCCGTTGACCGGCGGCACCGACGGCATGCCGATGCCCCGCGAGACGCTGCTGGGCATCTCGCTCACCGACGACACGCTCAAGTTCTACATCTTCCTCGCGGTGACCGTTCTGCTGGTGAAGGCCACGCTGAACCTGATGCGCTCGCATTTCGGCCGCGCCGTGATGGCGGTGCGCGAGAACGAGATCGCCACCGCCTCGCTCGCCATTCCCACCGCGCGGGTGATCCTCGCCACCTTCATGTGGTCGGGCTTTGTGGTGGGCTGCGCCGGGGCGCTCTTTGCCCGCCATGTCGGGCACGTCTTTCCGGAGAGCTTCGGCATGCTGCATCTCATCGCCTCCTTCGCGATGGTGCTGGTGGGCGGGCTGGGGTCGGTGCTCGGCGCCGTGCTTGGCGCGGTGCTGCTGACCGCGCTGCCGGAATACCTGCGCGCCTTCCCCGGCATGGAAGAGCTGTTCTTCGGCCTGATCGTCGCGGGCGTGCTGGTCGCCATGCCGATGGGGCTCGCGAGCCTGCTGCGCCGGGTCTCGCCCATCTTCGTCGAACGTTTCTACCGGGAGGCCCCATGAGCACGCTTCTGACAGTCGAGGGCCTCTCGGTCCGCTTCTCGGGGCTGACCGCGCTCGACGACGTGTCTTTCACCCTCGAGGACGGCAACGTCCGCGCGGTGATCGGGCCGAACGGCGCCGGCAAGTCGACGCTGTTCAACGCGATCTCGGGCTATGTCACGCCGACCGCGGGCACCGTGCATCTGCGCGGGCAGGAGCTGACCCCGCTCACCCCGCACGAGATCGCCGAGCAGGGCATCCGCCGCACCTTCCAGAACGGCGGGCTATTCCCGGCGCTGACGGTGCTCGAGAACGTGCTGACCGGGCTGCACGCGCAGACCCACGGCTCGTTCCTCGACATCCTGCTCGGGCGCTCGAAGGCGCTGAAATCCGAGGCCGAGAACATCCACCGCGCCCGCGAGCTGCTGAAGCTCATGTCGATGGACCACATGGCCGACACCCGGGCCGGGGACCTTTCGGGCGGGCAGCAACGCATCGTCGAGATCGTGCGCACCGTCGCCTCCGATCCGCCGGTGCTGTTGCTCGACGAGCCCGCGGTGGGGCTGTCGCCGGTGGCCCGGGCGCAGATGATGGAGATCATCCACCGTCTCGCCGGGGAGAAGGGCGTCGGCATCCTGCTGATCGAACATGCGGTCGAGCTGGTGATGGCCGCCGCCGACCGGATCCTCGTGATGGCGGCGGGCGCGCGCATCGCCGAGGGCACGCCAGAGGAAATCCGCGAAGACCGCGCCGTGCTGGAGGCTTACCTTGGACACTCCTGAACCGCTCCTGAAAATCCGCGACCTGCACGTGGGGTACGGCAAGAAGCCGATCCTGCGCGGCGCCTCCTACGACGTGGTGCCGGGCGAGTGCCTGACCCTGCTCGGGGCCAATGGCTCGGGCAAGTCGACCTCGATGAACGCGATCTGCGGCTTTGTCCGCCCAAGCGCCGGCTCGGTGCTCTTCGACGGTCAGGAGACCGCGGGGCTGCCGCCGCACCGGATCTTCGCCCTCGGCATCGCGCAGGTGAGCCAGGCGCGGGATCTCTTTCCCGACCTCACCGTCGAGGACAACCTGCGGCTCGGGGCCATGCGCCGGGGCGGCAAGGAGCTGGCGCAGACGCTCGCCCATATCTACGACCGCTTCCCGCGCCTGAGGGAGCGCCGCAAGCAGGCGACCCGGACGCTCTCGGGCGGCGAACAGCAGATGGTCGCCATCGGCCGCGCGCTGATGTCCCGGCCACGGCTGCTGCTGCTTGATGAGCCCTCGGGCGGCCTCTCGCCGCAGTTCTGCGAAGAGATCGCCCGCATCATCGACACGCTGAAAGAGGATGGCGTGACCATGCTGATGGTCGAGCAGAACCTCAACCTCGCCTTCCGCGCCGCCGACCGCTTCATCGTCCTGAGGGATGGCGAGGTGGTGGATGGCGGCGACGTCCGCGCCATGGCGGGCGATCACGACGCCATCGTGCGCAACATCTATCTCTGACCGAAGGACCACCACATGACCACGCTGCACGACGATCTCATCGTCTTTGACGGGCTCATCATCTCAGACTGGGGCCGCCCGGTCTTCGAGGCGATGGCCGCGGGCGGGCTCACCGCTGCCAACTGCACCTGTTCGGTCTGGGAAAATTTCCGCGACACCATGTCGGCGATCGGGGCGTGGAACAGCCAGTTCCGCGAGAACGCCGATCTCATCGTGAAGGCGAAGACCGTCGCCGACATCCGCGCCGCCAAGGCCGCGGGCAAGACCGGCATCGTGCTGGGCTTCCAGAACACCTCGGCCTTCGAGGACCGGCTCGAGTTCATCGAGCTCTTCAAGGAGCAGGGCGTCGGCATCGTCCAGATGACCTACAACACCCAGAACCTCGTGGGCTCTGGCTGCTACGAGAGCACCGACAGCGGGCTGTCGGATTTCGGCCACGAGGTGGTGGCCGAGATGAACCGGGTGGGGATGCTCTGCGACCTGAGCCACGTCGGGCCCAAGACCTCGCAGGAGGTGATCCTCGCCTCGAAGAAGCCGGTGGCCTATTCGCACTGCCTGCCCGCCGGGCTCAAGGCGCACCCGCGCAACAAGAGCGACGAGCAGCTCCGGTTCATCGCCGAGCATGACGGCTTCGTCGGCGTGACCATGTTCCCGCCCTTCCTCGCCGCCGGCAACGGTGCGACGGTCGACGACTACGTCGCCGCAATCGATTACATCGTGAACCTCGTGGGCGAGGAGCGCGTGGGATTCGGCACCGATTTCACCATGGGCTACGGCGCGAAGTTCTTCGAGTATCTCAACCGCGACAAGGGCTATGCCCGTCAGCTCACCGAGATCTGGGAGGTCGAGTTCCCCGACGGGCTCGGCTCGATTGCCGATTTCCCGAACCTCACCGCCGCCATGCAGCGCGCCGGCTGGTCCGAGACCAAGATCCGCCGCGTGATGGGAGAGAACTGGCTGTCTTTGCTCGACCGCGTCTGGTGATCTCCGGCGCCGGGGCTGGCCCCCGGCGTCTCACTTCAGGGCCTGCATCTTGCGGGTGGCGTCCGGCAACAGCGCGGGCGTCACGATGCGGTTGCGGAACGGCTCCACATGGCGAGTGGCGACGCGGCCCTGAGCTGCCCACCGCGCGTGGTCCGGGCTCAATGCTGATGCATGGCCGGCTTTCGATCTACCGGAAGGAAGACCTCGGGCGCCGGCTCTGGATATCCGAGAGCGCCAAGCGGCGGTTCCATGGTGTCGTGCGGTCTCCATCTTTCAATGGGGATTTGCGCCGCCCTCAGCGAGTAGAAGGTTTCGCGATTCAGCCGCTCACCCCGGATGCGCACGTTGAAGCTCTCGCTGCCCCATCTTGGATGGCCCATCCCGGCCCGCGCACGGCGTTCTCAGAAAGAGCCGTTTCCCCTATAGAAGACACGCTCCGTCCGCGAAAACCACGCGCGCCGCGTTTTTAACGGGCGTCTATTGTCAGCCCTTCAAGGGCTTTGGCCAACTGCCGGACACCTGCCGACAGCGCCGCCTCGTCGAACGCTGCGAAGCCAAGGATGACACCCGGCACAGCTTTGTCCGTGTGGTAATACTGGGAGAGTGCGCGCAGGGTGAGGCCAGCCGCCTCTCCTGCCTGCACCGCCGCGGCTTCCGGAATGCCCGTCAACCGCGCGCCGAAGGTGCAGACGACGTGCATTCCGGAGGGCTCAGGACGCGGACAAAACCACCCCGCGAGATGCGTCTCGAGCGCGGCGTGAAGTGCCTTGCGGCGCTGCCCGTAGAGACGGCGCATGCGGCGCAGATGGATCGAGAAGGCACCGCTCTCCATGAAGCTCGCGAGCGCCGGTTGCGGCACCAGAGAGGCTTGGGTGCCGAAGGGCCCGATCACCGCGCGCATCTGCGCGACGAGGCGTTCGGGAACCACCACGTAGCCAAGGCGCAGCGACGGCGAGAGCAGCTTGGAGAAGCTGCCGACATAGATCGTGCGGCGGCCGCCATCAAGGCTCGTCAGGGCAGGAAGCGGCTGCCCCGTATAGCGAAATTCGCTGTCATAGTCGTCCTCAACCACCAGCGCATCGCGCCGCTCGGCCCAGTCGAGCAGTGCCAGCCGGCGTGACAGCGGCAGGGCCATGCCAAGCGGAAACTGGCGCGAGGGCGTCACCACCACACCCGAGGCATCTTCATGCAGCAACGCCGGATCGAACCCGTCCTCATCCACCGGGGACAGGGCGCAGCGCAGCCCGGCCGCCGCGAGCCGCTCCTGCATCGGGAGAAATCCGGGGTCCTCGAGCTGAATCGTGCCGCCCTTGGGAAACAGCCTTGCGATCAGGTCGAAGGTCTCGCGCGCACCGGAGGTGATCACGATCTGCCCCGCGCCGCAGTCGATGCCGCGCCAGGCTTGGAGATGCGCGGCGATGGCCCCGCGCAACGGCCCCCAGCCAAACGCATCCGGCGCCCTGAGCAGGTCCGGATGGGGCCGCCGCCAGGCGGCCTGCAGATGCCTGGCCCAGTCCGCATGGGGAAAGGTCTCGACATCCGGAGCGCTGAGCTCGAACGGCCGGATCTCGCGCGGACCGTCCGGCCGCGGCGCAGTCCCGGCAGGCGCCGCCGGCGGCGCGAGGTGCGGCAGGTGATCGGCGACATAGGTGCCGGAGCCCCGGCGCCCTACGAGGTAGCCCTCTGCCACGAGTTGCTCGATCGCCGCCTGCGTCGTCGCCCGCGAGACCGAGAGGTCCTGGGCCAGCTGGCGGCTGGCAGGCAGTCGCGCGCCCGGCGGCGCGGTGCCGCTCAGCACGAGATCGCGCAGGCAGGCCGCAAGCTGAACGTGCAACGGTCGCCGCGCGGCTCTGTCGAGGCTCAGTCCCAACAGGGCCGCCTGAAAAGTGGCCTTGGAATATTTGTCAGTATTGGTCATTTCAAAGTGACCAATACTGCGAGACAAGCGGGGGGTACAAGACCGGAGCTTTCCCATGACCGACCCGCTTCCCGTGACCGAGCGCAGCCGCCTGCGGCGCCTGCACGACCGTGGCGCCTTCGACCGGGCCACCATCGACGCGATCCTCGACGCGCAGCCCATGTGTTCCGTGGGCTACGTGATCAATGGCAAGCCCTTCGTGACCCCCACGTTCCAGTGGCGCGAGGGCAATCACGTCTATTGGCACGGCTCCTCTGCCAGCCGCGCGATCCGCCAATCCCGCGGCCAAGAGGTCTGCCTGACCGTATCGATCCTGGACGGGTTCGTGATGGCGCGCTCCGGGATGCATCATTCGGCCAACACCCGGTCGGTGATGCTGTTCGGCCGGGCAGAGCCGGTGCCGGACGAGCTCAAGGAAGCGCGGCTGAACGCCTTCATCGACGGGCTGTGGCCGGGACGCTCCGCCATGTTGCGCGCGCCCTCGCGGCAGGAGCTGAAGGCAACGGCGCTATTGTCGCTCGAGATCGCCGAGGGCAGTGCAAAGGTGCGCACGGGCGGACCCGTGGACGACGAGGAAGACTACACGCTGCCGATCTGGGCCGGAGTGCTGCCCGTCACCAGGGGCGTGGGCGCACCGGAGGACGATCCGCGCAATCTTCCCGGGGTCGCGGCACCCGACCACATCACCGGCTTTCGCTGGGCCGATTGATCGAGGATGGAGCGCCGAGGCGCGGAACCGTGCGGCGCGACACGAAACACCACGTGCTTGTCGCTGTAGAAGACCAAGGGGCGACCATATTCAAGCAGGTAGGCCTCGAGGGCGCCATGTCCGTTCTCCTCGAATTTCCAACGGGATAGAGGATTGGTCGCAAGCCAGTTTAGAAGGTGCCTGCTGTGAATTCATGCTGAAGTGCAAATTCAGATATGCCGTTTTATTCCAATCGGT
>NZ_JBYNAH010000047.1:0-25948 GCF_059781815.1 Salipiger sp.
TCGCCCGAGAGGCAGCGCGCTACCATACCGGCTGGGGCCGCGCCTGGGGCAAGCAGAAACCCAAGACCCATTATGACGTGATCATCGTCGGCGCCGGCGGGCACGGGCTGGCAACGGCCTACTACCTCGGCAAGAATTTCGGCATCCGCAACATCGCCATTCTCGAGAAGGGCTGGCTTGGCGGCGGCAATACCGGGCGCAACACCACCATCATCCGCTCGAACTACCTGCAGGATCCCTCGGCCGCGCTCTATGAAAAGGCGCGCTCTCTCTACGAGGGGTTGAGCCAGGATCTCAACTACAACGTCATGTTCTCGCCGCGCGGCGTGATGATGCTGGCCCAGACCGAGCACGAATTGCGCGGCTATCAGCGCACCGTGCATGCCAACCGCCTGCAGGGCATCGACACCGAGATGATCTCGCCGCGCGAGGTTAAGCGGCTCTGTCCGATCATGAATATCGACGGACCGCGCTACCCGGTGCTGGGGGCGCTCTGGCAGGCGCGTGGCGGCACCGCGCGCCACGATGCGGTGGCCTGGGGATATGCCCGGGCCTGTTCGGACATGGGCATGGACATCCTGCAGGGCTGCGAGGTCACCGCGGTGCGCCAGCAGGGCGGCAAGGTGAGCGGGGTCGAAACCACGCTGGGCGAGATCTCGTGCAACAAGCTCGGCATCGTGGTGGCGGGCCATTCCGGCGTGCTGGCGGAGATGGCGGGCTTCCGGCTGCCGCTCGAGAGCGTGGCGCTTCAGGCGCTGGTCAGCGAGCCGATCAAGCCCTGCATGGACGTGGTCGTCATGGCCAACACGGTGCACGGCTACATGAGCCAGTCCGACAAGGGCGAGATGGTGATCGGCGGCGGCACCGACGGCTATGTCAACTACGCGCAGCGCGGCAGCTTCCAGCATGTGGAAGAGACGGTGCGGGCGCTGGTCGAGACCTTCCCGATGATCTCGCGGCTCAAGATGCTGCGGCAATGGGCCGGCATCGTCGACGTCACCGGCGACCGCTCGCCGATCCTGTCGAAGACCCCGCTCGAGGGCTGTTTCATCAATTGCGGCTGGGGCACCGGCGGGTTCAAGGCGATCCCGGGCTCGGGCTGGGGCTTTGCCGAGCTGATGGCCAAGGGGCACTCACCGCTCACCGAGGCCTTCGGCCTCGAGCGATTCCGCGAGGGCCGGTTCATCGACGAGAGCGTGGCGGCGGGGGTGGCTCATTGACCGCCCCGCGCGATCCACTCTGCGGTGCGTTACTTGCCGACCATCGCCCGCTTCATGCGGAACGGCGCGGGAGCGGCGAGGCCTGCCAGCCCGGCCAGCGCGCCGTGGCCGTCATTGCAGGGCGGGTGCCAGCTGTGAATGAACTCGGCGGCGATCATCGCCCGGTCCTCGGGGCGCGCCAGCGCCAGCCCGCCGATGGCGTCGAAGCCAAGCGCCTCGGCGCGCTCCCAGGGGCCACCGGGGCGGCGGTCCTGCGCCAGCTGCGCGTCGAGCGCGCAGGTCTCGCCGACATAGAACACCTGCACCTGCCGCGACCGCCCTTCTGGCAGCTTCAGGAACAGATAGACGGCGCCGGTGTCGGTGAAGGCGGTGTCCGGAGAGAAAAGCTCGACCGGGTAGTCCCGGCCACGATGGCTCGTGAGTGTAAGAGTGGTCAGCCTGCTCATGGGTTTGCCCGTTTTTGTTGCCTCGGGACCAATCTAGGCGGCCTTTGGGAAAACAACGTGATCCCGCCCCGGATCGCGCCGCTCTGCCGTCAAAAACCGCGGGTTTGCACGGGATTTGTGCAGCCGCTGCGCGAACGGGCGGAAGATGCGGCGCAAACCGGACGGAACATGCGGCCCCGCGCCGGCGTTCCTCTGGCATCCAGACGCTTGGCCAGTCTCTTGGCCGGTCTCTTGGGAGGAGCGCCCGCATGTCAGATCACCCCGCCCCGGGCCGGACGCCCGGCCGTAAGCTCGCCCCGGTTCTCTTCGCCGTCGTGGTCTCGGTGGTGCTCGCCGTGCTGCTCTACACCCTGCTCGCCCCCGGCGCGACCGGATCGCCGGGCCTCGGCGTCCGCGTCCCGGTCCCGACCGAAGGCGGCGCCTCGGCGCTCGACAACGCCGCCAATGCGCTGGAAAATCTCGACAACCGCTAGGGCAGGGCGCATGGCGCCGCTGCGTCCCCGCGGTGCCGCACAAGGAGCCCTGCCATGCTGATCCTTCATTGCCCGTGCTGCGGCGTCGATGCCGCCGAGATCGAGCTTGCCCCCGGTGGCGAGGCGCATCTCAAACGCGAGGGCCCCGGCAGCTCCGACGCGGCGCTCGAAACCTATCTCTTCACCCGCGACAACCCACGCGGCGTCGTGCTGGAACGCTGGCGCCACGCCTATGGCTGCGGCAAGTGGTTCCTCGCCGCCCGCGACAGCGTCACCATGGAAGTCTACGGCACCTATGCCGCCCAGACCCACGCACCGCCGCAGGAGATCGTCGACCGCATCACCGCCCGCCACCCCGGCTGTACTTGGGCGCTGTGTTGTTTCTTCGGGGGTAATATTGGGGGGGGGGGCGCGCGCCCCGGGGCGGGTGGGGGAAGACCGCCCCCGCCCCCGCTCGCAACATCTCGGGAGCTTGGGCATGAGCACGCGTCTCGCCACGGGCGGCCGCTTCACCGATCGCGGCAAACAGATCGGATTTACTTTCAACGGCCGCCGCCTCACCGGCTTCGAGGGCGACACGCTGGCCTCGGCCCTGCTCGCCAGTGACCAGCTTCTGGTCGGTCGCAGCTTCAAGTATCACCGCCCGCGCGGCATCGTCGCCTCCGGCGCCGAAGAGCCCAACGCGCTGGTGGGGCTGGGGCAGGGGGCCCGCTTCGAACCGGACCAGCGCGCCACCACCACCGAGCTCTTCGACGGGCTGGTGGCCGAGAGCCAGAACCACTGGCCGAGCCTCGCCTTCGACGTCGGCGCGCTCAACGCCAAACTCGCGCGCTTCCTGCCGGCGGGGTTCTACTACAAGACCTTCCTCTGGCCGCGGGCGTTCTGGAAGCATCTCTACGAGCCGGTGATCCGGCAATCCGCCGGTCTCGGCAAGGCGCCGCACCCCGAGGTGCGCGACGCCGACCGCTACGAGCATTTCCACGTCCACACCGACCTGCTGGTGCTCGGCGGCGGCGTCGCGGGCCTGCAGGCGGCGAAGGCCGCCGCGCGCGCAGGCGCCAGGGTGCTGCTGCTCGAGCAGACCGCCCATTGGGGCGGTCGGGCGCCGGTCGACGGCGGAACCATCGAGGGGCTGGAGCCCGAAGCCTGGGTGGCGCAGACCGTCGGCGAGCTCGAGGCGATGGACAATGTCCGCCTGCGGCTGCGCTGCATGGGCGCGGGGGTCTACGATCACGGCTACGCGCTGGGCTACGAGCGCGTGACCGATCACAAGCCCGGCGCGAAGGGGCCGCGGCACCGGCTCTGGCGCATCCGTGCAAGGCAGATCCTCACCGCCACCGGCGCCATAGAGCGCCCGTTGAGCTTTGCCGGCAACGACGTGCCCGGCGTGATGCTGGCCTCGGCCATGCGCGATTACGTGGTCAATTACGGTGTCGCCCCCGGCGACCGCACCGTGGTGGTCACCAACAACGACGACGCCTACCGCACCGCGATCCTGCTCAAGAAGAGCGGCCTCGACGTGCCGGTCATCCTCGACGCCCGCCCGATGGGCGGTGGCGCGCTGATGCAGGAGGCCCGCGATCTCGGCATCCGGGTGGAGCCCGCGCGCGGCATCTCCAAGGTGCTGGGCGGCGCCCGCGTCACCGGCGTGGCGATCTGCGATCAGGCCGGCGGCGGGTCGATGCTGGAAGAGATCGAGTGCGACGCGGTGGCCATGTCCGGCGGCTGGTCGCCGGTGGTGCATCTGTGGTCCCATTGCGGCGGCAAGCTGTCATGGGACGAGGCCGGCGCCTTCTTCCGCCCCGATCCCGACCGCGCGCCGACCGGCGCCGACGGACAGTCCTTCGTCAGCGTCGCCGGGGCCGCCAACGGCGCGCTCGCGCTTGGCGAGACGCTGGCCGATGCCGAGAAGGCCGGGCAAGCGGCCGCCGAGGCGCTGGGCCTCGCGTCCGTGCCCGCCGAGGCGCCGCGCGCCGAGGCCACCGAAGAGAGCCCGCTGCTGCCGGTCTGGCTGATGCCGCAGGGCGCCCGCGCCGATCTGCGCATGAAGGCCTTTCTCGACTACCAGAACGACGTAAAGGTCTCCGACATCCAGCTCGCCGCCCGCGAGGGCTATGAGAGCGTCGAGCACGCCAAGCGCTATACCACGCTCGGCATGGCCACCGATCAGGGCAAGCTCAGCAACATCAACGGTCTGGCGATCCTGTCGGATGCGCTCGGCGCGCCGATCCCGCAGACCGGCACCACCACCTTCCGTCCGCCCTACACGCCGATCAGCTTCGGCGCCATCGCCGGCGAGGCGCGTGATGCGGTGTTCCAACCGCTGCGCCGCACCCCGATGCAGGACTGGCACGAGGCCAGCAACGCGGCGTGGGAGATCGTCGGCCAGTGGCGCCGGCCCTATTGTTACCCGCGCCCCGGCGAGAGCCGCCGCGCCGCGGTCAACCGCGAGATCACCGCCACCCGCGAGAGCCTCGGCCTGCTCGACGCCTCGACGCTGGGCAAGATCCTCGTCAAGGGCCCCGATGCCGGCCGCTTCCTCGACATGATGTACACCAACATGATGTCGACCCTGCCGGTGGGCAAATGCCGCTACGGGCTGATGTGCAACGAGAACGGCTTCCTGATGGATGACGGCGTCGTGGTGCGGCTCTCCGAGGACAGCTGGCTTTGCCACACCACCTCCGGCGGCGCCGATCACGTCCATGCCCACATGGAAGACTGGCTGCAATGCGAGTGGTGGGACTGGAAGGTCTACACCGCCAATCTCACCGAGCAATACGCGCAGATCGCCGTGGTCGGCCCCAATGCCCGCAAGCTTCTGGAAAAGCTGGGCGGCATGGATGTCTCGAAGGAGGCGCTGCCGTTCATGACCTGGGCCGAGGGTACGCTGGCCGATACCCCGGCGCGGGTCTACCGCATCTCCTTCTCGGGCGAGCTCTCCTACGAGATCGCGGTGCCTGCCAATCGTGGCCGCGCCTTCTGGGGCAAGCTGCTCGAGGCCGGGGCGGAGTGGAACATCACCCCTTACGGCACCGAGGCGTTGCACGTGATGCGGGCCGAGAAGGGCTTCATCATGATCGGCGACGAGAGCGACGGCACGGTGATCCCGCAGGATCTTGGCCTGCATTGGGCGATCTCGAAGAAGAAAGAGGACTTCCTCGGCAAGCGCGCGCAAGAGCGCCTCGACATGGCGCGCGACGACCGCTGGCAGCTCGTGGGTCTCGAGACGCTCGACGGCTCGGTGCTGCCCGATGGTGCCTATGCCATCGCGCCGGGCAAGAACGCCAACGGCCAGCGCAATACCGAAGGTCGCGTGACCTCGACCTACTATTCGCCGACGCTCGACAAGGGCATCGCCATGGGGCTGGTCAGACACGGGCCCGACCGCATGGGCGAGGTGATCTCCTTCACCGCCGAGGCGCAGGACGAAACCCGCGACGAGCTCACCACCGTCGAGGCGAGGATCGTGAGCCCGGTGTTCTTTGATCCGAAAGGGGAGAAACAGGATGTCTGATGTGATGGCACCGATGGCGGGCGCGCGCTCCGACGGGCTGATCTCGGTCGAGGCGCTGCCGCCGCAGGGCCAGATCTCCCTGCGCTGCGAGCTCTCCGACGACTACCGCGCGAAGCTCGGGGAGTTGCTCGGGCTCGGCTTTCCCGAGCCGCTCTCGGCAACCCGCGAGGGCGACCGGGCGCTGCTCTGGATGGCGCCGGACGAGTTGCTGCTGCTGCTGCCCTACGAGCAGGTGCCGGAGATGCTGACGCGGCTCAACGCCACGTTCGAAGGCTGGTTCATCGCCATCACCGATGTCTCCGACGCCCGTGCCCAGTTCCGTCTGAGCGGCCCGCATCTGCGCGACGTGCTCTCCAAGGTGACCCCCGCCGACATGTCGCCGGACGCCTTCACCCCGGGCATGGTGCGGCGCTCCCGGCTGGCGCAGGTGGCGGCGGGCTACTGGCTGCAAAGCGAGACCGAGGCACAAATTTTCGTGTTCCGCTCGGTGGCTGACTATGCCTTCCGGGTGCTGACGCTCGGCGCAGAGCCCGGCGGAGAGGTTCTGTACCACGACGCCTGACCGATTTCGGAACATGCAGCGCCATCGCACGTTTAAACCATGACACTCCTTGACCTCACTGAGAGTGGGTCTAGGAATGGTATACAAATTCACTCGGACCAAGAGGGTAACACCATGGCTTTCGAACTTCCCGATCTTCCCTACGCACACGACGCGCTTGCCTCCAAGGGCATGTCCAAGGAGACGCTGGAGTACCACCACGACCTGCACCACAACGCCTACGTCACCATGCTGAACAAGCTGATCGACGGCACCGAATGGGCGGACAAGTCGCTGGAAGAGATCGTCAAGGGCACCTATGAGGCCGGCGCCGTGGCGCAGTCGGGCCTGTTCAACAACGCCTCGCAGCACTGGAACCACACCCAGTTCTGGGAAATGATGGGCGCCGGCGACAACGCCATGCCGTCGGAGCTCGAAGCGGCCCTGAAAGAGAGCTTCGGCTCGGTCGAGAAGTTCAAGGAAGACTTCTCGGCAGCCGGTGCCGGCCAGTTCGGCTCGGGCTGGGCGTGGCTGGTCAAGGACGCCGATGGCGGCCTGAAGATCACCAAGACCGAGAACGGCGTGAACCCGCTGTGCTTCGGCCAGACCGCGCTGCTCGGCTGCGACGTGTGGGAGCACTCCTACTACATCGACTTCCGCAACAAGCGCCCGGCCTACCTGGCCAACTTCCTCGACAACCTGGTGAACTGGGAAAACGTCGCCTCGCGCATGTGATCGCGACCGACCTGTTCCTGACAGGACGAAGCCCCGCGCAGCGCGCGGGGCTTTTTTCGTGGCAGGGGGACGGTATCGACTGAACGCAGGTCAGGCCTGCATCCGGAGCCCGGTCGCAGGCTGTCGGGCTGCCGGGAGGCAATGCCGCTGGCGCAACGCCCTACACAGCGAAGCCCAGGGCCTCAGCGAGCCGAGCGGACGGGCGATTTGCCGTCGGTCTCGTGAAGGAGCACGCCCCGAACCTGTCCGGCAAACGGTGCGCCAGTCGTGGACCTGCGCCCGCCGCGGCCCGCCCGGCGTTCGAATCTCCCCCGAAAGGTTCTGCTTGGTCCAGGCGAGAGGCGGGCAAGGGGGCCGCCCTTATCGCCGCAATCCGTCCCGGGCCGCCCGCGCGCGCCCCGAACCTGCCCCGAACCTGTCTCAGGAGCGAGACAGGTGGGCCCCGCGCAGCGCTTGCCCCCGCTGACAGGCGCGCAAGGCCCGCGCATCCTGATCTCATCCCCGGGCGGAGGACCCGGACAGACAGGAGGACAGCCATGAACGTCATGACCCAGACCGAGGGCAAATACGCATCGCCCTTCAAGGCCCGCTACGACAACTTTATCGGCGGCAAGTTCGTTGCCCCGGTGAGCGGCCGCTATTTCGACAACGTCACCCCGATCACCGGCGCCAAGGTGTGCGAGGTCGCGCGCTCCGACGCCGCCGATGTCGAGCTGGCGCTCGATGCCGCTCACGCCGCAAAGGACGCCTGGGGCCACACCTCGGCTGCCGAGCGCTCGAACATCCTGCTCAAGATCGCCGACCGCCTCGAGGAGAACCTCGACATCCTCGCCCAGGCCGAGACCTGGGACAACGGCAAGCCGATCCGCGAGACCACCGCTGCCGACATCCCGCTCTCGATCGACCATTTCCGCTACTTCGCAGGCGTGCTGCGCAGCCAGGAAGGCTCGATGTCCGAGATCGACGCCGACACCGTCGCCTATCACTTCCACGAGCCGCTGGGCGTGGTCGGCCAGATCATCCCGTGGAACTTCTCGATCCTGATGGCGGCGTGGAAACTCGCCCCGGCGCTCGCTGCGGGCAACTGCATCGTGCTCAAGCCGGCCGAGCAGACCCCGGCTGCGATCCTGGTGCTGGTCGAGCTGATCGCCGACCTGCTGCCCGCCGGCGTGCTCAACGTGGTCAACGGCTTCGGTGCCGAGGTCGGCGGTCCGCTGGCCGAAAGCAACCGCATCGCCAAGATCGCCTTCACCGGCTCGACCGAGACCGGCCGCATCATCATGAAGGCCGCGACCAAGAACCTGATCCCGGTGACGCTGGAGCTTGGCGGCAAGTCGCCCAACATCTTCTTCTCCGACGTCATGGCCGAGGACGACGCCTTCCTCGACAAGGCGGTCGAGGGCTTCGTGCTCTTCGCCTTCAACCAGGGCGAGGTCTGCACCTGCCCGAGCCGCGCGCTGGTCCAGGAAGACATCTACGAGGCCTTCATCGAGAAGTGCATCGCCCGCGTGAAGGCGATCAAGCAGGGCGACCCGCGCGACATGGAGACCATGGTCGGCGCGCAGGCCAGCTCCGAGCAGCAGGACAAGATCATGTCCTACTTCACCATCGGCCGCGAAGAGGGCGCCGAGGTGCTGGTCGGCGGTGATGCGGCGCGGCTCGATGGCGATCTGTCGAACGGCTACTACATCCAGCCGACCATCCTGAAGGGCCACAACAAGATGCGGGTCTTCCAGGAAGAGATCTTCGGCCCGGTGGTCTCGGTCACCACCTTCAAGGACGAGGAAGAGGCGCTCGCCATCGCCAACGACACCATGTACGGCCTCGGCGCCGGCGTGTGGACCCGCGATGCCAACCGCTGCTACCGCTTCGGCCGCAAGATCGAAGCCGGCCGCGTCTGGGTGAACAATTACCACGCCTACCCGGCCCACGCGGCCTTCGGCGGCTACAAGCAGTCCGGCATCGGGCGCGAGACTCACAAGATGATGCTGGATCACTACCAGCAGACCAAGAACATCCTGATGAGCTACAACCCCAACAAGCTGGGCTTCTTCTAAAGCTCCTCCTGCCCGTGACGTGTGCTCCTTGCGACTCATGCAGGCGTCACGGGCAACTCCTGCCGGCGCGGCCTCCCGCAGCGCCGGTAGCCTTGGCGGTGCCTTTACCCTCTCCCTCCGAAGGCACCGCCGGTTTTTTCCCGCGCCCGGCTCTCAGACCTAGGTCGCATCTCCCGCTCCAATCCGCCCTGCTAGTCTGCGCCCCATGCGGGCGCTTTTGCTTTTCCTGACCCTGAGTCTTGTCTCCCTTTTCCCGCGCCCCGGCGCGGCGGAGCCGCTCGACCGTGCGGCGATGGAGGAATTCGTCTACGCTCCCTACGTGCTGGGCGAGCCGCTCGGCGAGAAGGGCGTGTGGGAGCTGCTCAACTCCGGTGGCGGGCTCGCCGGCTACGCCTTCGAGACCGAGCTGATGGCGCCGCTGCCGGGCTTTTCCGGGGCGCCGATCAACATCTTCGTCATGCTCGATCTCGACGGCCAGTTCCTCGACGTGCGGCTGATTGATCACAATGAGCCGATCTTCGTCTCGGGGCTCGGCGAGGCGCCGCTGCGCGGCTTTCTCGAGCAATATTCCGGCCACGCGATCTCCGAGACCATGGTGGTCGGCACCGCCTATGGCTCCGGCGGCGACGGCTCGGCGCTGGTCTATCTCGACGGCGTCACCAAGGCCACGGCGAGCGTGCGCATCGCGCATGAGAGCATCATGGCCGCCGCCCGCGAGGTGGCGCGCGAGCGCATGGCCGGCATCAGCTCCGGCCCGCCGGCGCATCCCGATCCCGCCCATGACGAGGCGCTCGACTGGGCGGCGTTGGTCGCGCAGAGCATCGCCACGCACAAGCGCGTCAGCAATGCCGAGGTCGACGCGCTCTTCGCCGGCACGGTCTGGGCCGATGACGACCCCGAGGCGACCGAGGATTCCGAAGGGGCCTATCTCGATCTCTGGGTGGTCGATCTCGGTCCGCCCGCCATCGCCCGCGCGGCGCTTGCCCCCGACACGCTCGAAGAGCTGCAGCGCTTCCTCGCGATCTCGCCCGACGAGGAGCCGATCCTGCTGATCGAGACCGGACGGCACGGGCTGGTCTCGCCCGACTTCGTGCGCAACACCGCGCCCGACTGGCTTTCGGCCGAGCAGGACGGGCTGCCCATCGCGCTGCGCGACGCCGATCTCTTTGTCGAGCTGGCCGAGGGCGTCCCCGAGGGCACCGCGATGATCCTGCGCACCGACCGGCGTCTGGGCTTCGACCCGGCGCGCGAGTGGACCCTCAAGGTCGCGGCGGTGCGTGCGCATGGCATGTTCCAGCCCGAGATCGGCCGCCGCGATCTCGAGCTCACCCACGTCACCCCCGAGCGCTTCTTCCTGCGCCCGGGCGCGGTCGAGACCCTGCCGCCCTGGCGCGAGGCGATCCTCAACCGGCAGGCCGATCTGATCGCGCTCTGCGTCTTCCTCATCCTGCTGCTTCTGGCGGTCGGTCCGGCGCAGAACCGGCTGGCAGGAATGCGGTTCTTCACGCCGGTCCGGCTCGGTATCCTCGCGGTGATGACAGGCTTCATCGGCTTCTGGGGGCAGGGGCAGCTCTCCATCGTGACGCCGCTTGGCGTGTTGCGCACGGCGCTCGACGGCGGCAGCTTCGCCTTCCTGCTCTACGACCCGTTCTCGCTGCTGGTCTGGGCGGCGGCCATCGCGGGTTTCATCCTCTGGGGGCGCGGGTTCTTCTGTGGGTGGCTCTGCCCGTTCGGCGCGTTGCAGGAGTTTGCCGCCCATCTCGGCCGCCTGCTGCGCCTGCCGCAGATCGAGCCGAACGCGCGCTGGGACAGGCGGCTCAAGGGGCTGAAATACGTGGTGCTGGCGGGGATGGTGGCGACGGTCTTCGTGGCGCCGGGCGAGATCGACACGGTGGCCGAGATCGAGCCCTTCAAGACCGCGATCACCACGCATTTCCAGCGCGCATGGCCCTATGTCGCCTGGGCGGTCGGGTTGACCCTGCTGAGCGCGGTGCTGTTCAAGGGCTTCTGCCGCTACCTCTGTCCGCTCGGGGCGCTGATGGCGATCGGTGGCCTGCTGCGCGGGCGCGACTGGATCGCGCGGCGCAGCGAATGCGGCTCGCCCTGCCAGCTCTGCCGGGTGCGCTGCCGTTACGGGGCCATCGAGAAGAGCGGCAAGATCGATTATTCGGAGTGCTTCCAGTGCCTTGACTGCGTGAAGATCCATGACGACCCGGCGCAATGCGTGCCGCTGGTACTGGCGCAGAGAGCGCGCAAGCGTCCGATAACCCCTGGCCCGGAGGTGCCTGCCGAATGAGCCTGACCCGACGCCGCTTCCTCACCATCTCCGCCGCCTTCGCCGCCGGTCCGGCCGCGGCGCTGGCCCCCGCGCGCTGGCGCGGCGTGGCGCTCGGGGCGGAGGCCGAGATCACCTTGCACGGGCAAGGCGCCGAGGAGGCGCTTGCCGCGGCGTTGGAGCAAATCCGCGAGATCGAGGCGCGGTTCAGCCTCTACGATCCCGCCTCTGAGCTGTCGCGTCTAAATCACACGGGCCATCTTCACGCCTCGGCGGAGTTTCACGCGCTGATGCGCCTCGCCGACCGGGTGCATCACGCGACCGGCGGGGCGTTCGATCCAAGCGTGCAGCCGCTCTGGCAGGCGCTGGCTTTCGGGGGAGACGTGGCGGCAGCGCGCGCGCGTGTCGGCTGGGAGAGGATCTCGCAGACCGAAGGCCGCATCGCGCTGTCAGAGGGGCAGGCGCTGACCTTCAACGGCATCGCGCAGGGCTTCGCGACCGATGCCGTGGCCGAGCTGCTCGCGGCGCGCGGCTTCGGGCAGGCGCTGGTCAATATCGGCGAGTTCCGCGCCCTTGGTGGGCCGTGGCGGCTGGGGCTCTCGGACCCGGAGCACGGCTCGCCTGGCACCCGCACGCTGAACACCGGCGCGGTCGCGACCTCGAGCCCGGCGGCGCTGCGGCTGGGGGAGACAACCCACATCCTCGATCCGCGCGGGGCAGGGGGTGCGCTCTGGTCGACGGTGAGCGTCGAGGCGGAGAGCGCGGCGCTGGCCGATGCGCTCTCGACCGCCGGCTGCCTGCTCTCTTCGGAGGAGCTGCGGCAGGCGGCACAGACGCTAGGCGGGGTGCGCCGCATCACGCTGGTCACGCAAGAGGGCGATCTGCGCAGCCTGTCGGTCTAGCGCGGCGCTCCCAGTAGGGCGCGAGCCGGCAGGCCGCCGCACTCAGTCGCCGATGCCCAGCCGCTTCATCCGGCGGTAGAGCGTTGCGCGGCCGATGCCGAGATCGCGGGCCGCCTTGCTGACATTGCCGTCGGCGCGGGTCAGGGCGCGGATCACCGCCGCGCGCTCGGCGCGCTCGAAGCCCGAGGGGCCATCCTCGCGGCCGAAGAGATCCGCCGCCGGGCGCGGCTTCAGCGCGCCCCGGCTCTCGAGCTGGAAGGCGCGCCGCGCGCCGCGGGTCGCGCCCACCACGAGGTCGTCGCCATCCACCGCCAGCAGCACCGCCGTTTCGCCGTCGTCGCTGTCGCCCACGAGGATGCGGGCATCGGGGAAAGAGGCGCGGAAATAATCGGCCTCGATGCTGCGCGCGGTCTGCGCCACGGTGGCGGCGATCAACCGGTTGAAGCCCTCGGTCTGGTCGGCCCGCGCCGAGGAGACGTCAAGCGCCGCGACGATGCGCCCGTCGGGGCCGAAGATCGGCGCGTCCATGCAGCTCATGCCGATGTTGCGGGCGAGGAAGTGGTCGCCGCGATGGATCGTCACCCGGCGCGCCTCGGCGAGGCAGGTGCCGATGCCATTGGTGCCCTCGGCGGCCTCGCTCCAGTCGGCGCCCGGCCACAGGCCCCAATCCTCGAAGGCCCCGGCATCGGCCTCGGAGCAGCGCTGGTCGAGCACCAGCCCCTCGCTGTCGGTCAGCAGCACGCCGCAGCCCGAGCTTGCCACCAGCCCGAAGAGCTGGTCGAGCTTCGGCGCCGCCACCAGCAGAAAGCGGTCGAGCACCGCGCGGCGATGCGCGAGGCTGCGATCCTCGAGCCGGCGCGTGCCCCGGCGGGTGGCCGGGTCGAGCCCGTGATGCTGCATCGAGCGCCGCCACGAGGCGGCGAGGGACGACATGGCGGCAGCTCTGTCTGAAGAGACGGTCCTGAAGACGCGGTCGATGTGGTCTGCCACGGGGGTCATCACGGCTCTCCTGTCACGCGGAAGTGCGGGGGTCGCCGGAGCCTATCGCGCGGACGGCGCCGCGCGATATGCGACCATCGGAGGAGGGTGCACCGGGCCGCGCGGGCCGCAAACGATCTGAGCACTCAGGCGCGACGGCGCTTGGTCGGGGAAGCGTCAGGCTTTACAAGGGCCTGTATCCAAGTTCTTGTGGCCATGATCCACAAGACAGCATCACGGGCGGACCGATCCCATGGCCATCACGGCAAGCATCCACCACCTGACCCATTACAAGTACGACCGTCCCGTCACGCTCGGGCCGCAGCTCATCCGGCTGCGACCGGCGCCGCATTCGCGCACACGGGTGATCTCGCACTCGCTGAAGGTCGGCCCCGAGGGGCATTTCGTGAACCACCAGCAGGATCCTTACGGCAACTGGCTGTCGCGCTACGTGTTTCCCGAGCCGGTGACCGAATTCAAGATCGAGGTCGATCTCGTTGCCGACATGACGGTCTACAACCCGTTCGACTTCTTCGTCGATGAAGAGGCGCAGGAATGGCCCTTCGAGTATCCGGAGGAGTTCCGCAACGATCTGCGCATCTATTCCCGCCCCGACGAGGTCGGCCCGCATCTCGCGGCCTACATGCAGAGCATTCCGCGCGATCCGGTCAACACGGTCAATTTCCTCGTCGACATCAACGCCAAGCTCGAGAAGCACATCGACTATATCGTGCGCATGGAGCCCGGGGTGCAGACACCTGAGGAGACGCTGCAGCACAAGCGCGGCTCGTGCCGGGACACATCGTGGCTCTTGGTGCAGATCCTGCGCAATCTCGGGTTCGCGGCGCGGTTCTGCTCGGGCTACCTGATCCAGCTGAAGCCCGACCTGCAGGCGCTCGACGGCCCCTCGGGCACGGATCACGATTTCACCGACCTGCACGCCTGGTGCGAGGTGTTCCTGCCCGGCGCCGGCTGGATCGGGCTCGACCCGACCTCGGGGCTGCTGACGGGCGAAAGCCACATCCCGCTGGCCGCGACCCCGCATTACCGCAACGCCGCCCCGATCACCGGCGGCTTCTCGGCGGCGGGCAGCCCGCATGTGAGCTTCGATTTTGACATGCAGGTCACCCGCGTGTCCGAGCATCCGCGCATCACGAAGCCGTTCTCGGAGGAGGCGTGGCAGGCGCTCGACGCGCTGGGCAAGAAGGTCGACGCCACCATCGCCGAGCAGGACATGCGTCTCACCATGGGCGGCGAGCCGACCTTCGTCAGCATCGACGATTTCGAGAGCGCCGAGTGGAACACCGCCGCCGTCGGCCCGACCAAGCGCGACCGCGCGGATACGCTGATCCGCCGCCTGCGCCAGCGCTTCGCGCCGGGCGGCTTCCTGCATTACGGGCAGGGCAAGTGGTATCCCGGCGAGACTCTGCCGCGCTGGACCTTCTCGCTCTACTGGCGCCGCGACGGACTGCCGATCTGGAAGAACGCCGACCTGGTCGCCAAGGAAACCGCCAAGGGCGCCAATGCCGAGCAGGCCGACCAGTTCATGTCGGCCTTTGCCGAGAATCTCGGGCTCGAGGCCGATTACGTGCACCCGACCTTCGAGGATCCCGTGGAGTGGATCCTCAAGGAGGCGGACCTGCCCGCCAACGTTACCCCCGAGGACAGCAAGCTCAAGGATCCCGAGACCCGCGCCCGCATCGCCAAGGTGTTCTCGCGCGGGCTCGAGACGCCGGCGGGCTACGTGCTGCCGATCCAGCGCTGGCAGTCCAAGGCCCGGCCCGCGACGCGCTGGCGCTCGGAGCACTGGAAGACGCGGCGCGGCCAGCTCTTCCTGATCCCAGGCGACAGCCCGGTGGGCTTCCGCCTGCCGCTGGGCGCGCTGCCCTATATCGCGCCCTCGGCCTACCCGTATGTCTATCCCACCGACCCCTCGGTGCCGGTCAGCCCGCTGCCCGATTTCCATGCCGAGCGCGAGGAGCAGCGCAAGGCGTTGATGGACGAGCTCGAGCGGATCGCCAGGGAAGAGGCGCAGATCGCCGAGGAAGAGGCCGCGCTCCTGCCCGAGGTCACCCCGGGCCACGAGCAGCCGGTCTCCGAGGCGCGCGACGCCGGGCGGCGGCAGAAGATCATGGAACAGGGCGTCGATCCCGAGGGCGGGCAGGTGCGCACCGCCATCGCCATCGAGCCGCGCGACGGGCGTCTGTGTCTGTTCATGCCGCCGGTCGAGGCGCTGGAGGATTACCTCGAGCTGCTGGCCACCGCGGAAGAGACCGCCGAAGAGCTCGGCCTGCCCATTCATATCGAGGGCTACACCCCACCGCATGACAGCCGGATGAACGTCATCCGCGTGGCGCCTGATCCCGGCGTCATCGAGGTCAATATCCATCCCGCGCACAGCTGGGAGGATTGCAAGGAGATCACCGAGGCCGTCTACGAGGAGGCCCGCCAGAGCCGCCTCGGGGCCGACAAGTTCATGATCGACGGCAAGCACACCGGCACCGGCGGCGGCAACCACGTGGTCGTCGGTGGCGAGACGACGCTCGACAGCCCGTTCCTGCGCCGCCCCGACCTGATGCGCTCGCTGATCCTCTACTGGCTGCAGCATCCCTCGCTGAGCTACCTGTTCTCGGGCCTCTTCATCGGCCCGACCTCGCAGGCTCCGCGCATCGACGAGGCCCGCCATGACAGCCTCTACGAGCTGGAAATCGCGCTGTCGCATTTCCCCGGCCCGGAAGAGGGCGAGCCGCCGCAACCCTGGCTCACCGACCGGCTGCTGCGCAACATGCTGATCGACGTCACCGGCAACACCCACCGGGCCGAGATCTGCATCGACAAGCTGTTCTCGCCCGACGGGCCGACCGGGCGCCTCGGCCTCGTCGAGTTCCGCGGCTTCGAGATGCCGCCCGACGCCAAGATGAGCCTTGCCCAGCAGGTGCTGATCCGCGGCCTTCTGGCGCGCTTCTGGAAGGCGCCGGTGCAGGGCCGCCCGGTGCGCTGGGGCACCACGCTGCACGATCGCTTCATGCTGCCCTATTTTGTCTGGGAGGATTTCCTCGAGGTGCTGCGCGACCTCAAGGGCCACGGCTTCGAGTTCCGCTCGGAGTGGTACGAGGCGCAGAAGGAGTTCCGCTTCCCCTTCGCCGGCGAGGTCGAGTACGAGGGCGTCCACCTTCAGCTCAACCAGGCGCTCGAGCCCTGGCACGTGCTGGGCGAGCGTGGCGCCATCGGCGGCACCGTGCGCTACACCGACAGCTCGGTCGAGCGGATGCAGGTGCAGCTCACCGCGATGGACCCGGACCGCTACATCGTTACCTGCAACAAGCGGCCGGTGCCGCTGGCGGGGACCAAGGCGAGCGGCGTAAAGGTCGGCGGCGTGCGCTTCAAGGCGTGGCAGCCGGCGGAGGCGCTGCACCCAACGCTGCCGGTCAACGCGCCGCTGGTGTTCGACATCTTTGACACCTGGACGGGCCGGGCGCTGGGCGGCTGCACCTACCACGTGGCGCATCCGGGCGGGCGCAACTACGACACCTTCCCGGTCAACACCAACGAGGCCGACGCGCGCCGTCTTGCGCGATTCGAGAAGATGGGCCATACCCCCGGCTCCTATTGGCCGGCACCCGAGCATCCGCATCCCGAGTTCCCGATGACGCTCGATCTGCGCCGGATGCCCGGCCTCTGAGCATCGTGCAGGATGGGGTGACCTCCATGGCGCCGGACCAGATGACCCGGTTCCTTTCCGGCTACGCCCCGATCGAGGGCGTGGCCGACGAACTGAAGCGCCCGGATGGCTCGATGCGTCCGGTGTGGACGCCGTTGATGCGTCATCTTTCCGGTCAGAGCGCCGAGACGCTGGCGCGCTCCTTTGCCCGCGGCGATCAGTACCTGCACGACACCGGCGTCTATTTCCGCCAGCATACCGGCACCGGCTCGACGGTGCGCGACTGGCCGCTGAGCCACGTGCCGGTGGTCATCGCCGAGGCCGAATGGGCGGCGCTGGCCGATGGCATCGCGCAGCGCGCCGAGCTGCTCGAGCGCGTGATGGCCGATCTCTACGGCCCCGGCGATCTGGTGCGCGACGGTTTCCTGCCCGCCGATCTGGTGGCGCAGAACCCGGAATGGCTGCGCCCGGTGGTGGGGATGAAACCGCGCTCGGGGCATTTCCTGCATTTCCTTGCCTTCGAGCTCGGGCGTTCGCCCGATGGCAGCTGGTTCGTGCTGGGCGACCGCACGCAGGCGCCGTCGGGGGCGGGCTTTGCGCTGGAAAACCGCATGGCCTCGACGCGGATCTTCCACGACCTGTTCCAGAAGACCAATATCGAGCGCCTTGCCGGCTTCTTCCGCAGCTTCCGCGACGCGATGAACGGGCTGCGCGGCGACAGCGACGGCCGGGTCGGCATCCTGACCCCGGGCCAGCACACCGACACCTATTACGAACACGCCTATATCGCCCGCTACCTCGGCTTCTCGCTGCTCGAATGCGAGGATCTCAAGGTGCAGGATGGCCGCCTCGCGGTGCGCACCATCAACGGCCCCGAGCCGGTCAGCGTGCTCTGGCGCCGCCTCGACTCGCGCTTCGCCGATCCGCTCGAGCTCGACGAGACCTCGGCGCTGGGCACGCCCGGCATGGTCGCGGCGCTGCGCGCGGGGGCGATGGACATGGTCAACTGCCTGGGGTCCGGCGTGCTCGAGAGCCGGGCGCTGATGGCCTTCCTGCCGCGCATCGCCCGCCACCTGATGGGCGCGCCGCTGCGCCTGCCCAACATAGCCACCTGGTGGTGCGGCCAGCCCAACGAGCGGGCCTATGTGCAGGCCAATCTCGAGCGCATGATGATCGGCTCGGCGCAATCGACCAAGCTGCCCTTCGACATCGAGGCCAACACCGCGGTCGGCGGCAAGTTTCCCTGCGGCGCCGACGAGACCGTCTCGGAGTGGATCGACCGCGAGGGCGCGCAGCTGGTGGGGCAGGAGGCGGTGACGCTCTCGACCACGCCGGCGATGATCGACGGCAAGCTTGTGCCGCGCCCGATGGTGGTGCGGGTGTTTGCCGCCCGCACGCCGCACGGCTGGGCGGTGATGCCCGGCGGCTATGCAAGGATCGGGCGCAGCGGCGACCCCACCGCGCTGGGGATGCAGGCCGGCGGCTCGGTGGCGGATGTGTGGATCATGGCCGACCAGCCGGTGGTGCAGGACACGCTCACCAGCCGTGACAGCGGCGCGTTCCTGCGCCGTCTGCCGGGGCTGCTGCCGGCTCGGGCGGCGGACAACCTCTACTGGCTCGGGCGCTATGTCGAACGCGCCGAGGGCGGCGTGCGGGTGCTGCGCGCCTACCACCTGCGGCTCGAGGAATACGGCCGTCGCACCGTGCCGCTGGTCGACAGCCTCGGCAAGTTCCTCGAGAGCTACGGCTTCGACACCGACGACGCGGTCCCCGATGCGCTGTTGCAGCATCTCGAGGCGGCGCTGACCTGCGCCAGCAAGGTGCGCGACCGCTTCTCGAACGACGGCTGGAACGCGCTCAACGACCTTTCCGACAGCGCCCGCGAGCTGTCCGAGCGTGTGACCCCCGGCGACGACGCCGCCCGCGCGATGAGCGTGCTGCTGCGCAAGACCGCGGGCTTCTCGGGCCTGGTGCACGAAAACATGTTCCGCTTCCTCGGCTGGCGCTTCCTGTCGATCGGCCGGGCGCTGGAGCGCGCCGACCACATGGCCTCGGTGCTGGCGAGCTTCGCCGCGGGCAACGGGCAAAGTCTTGCCGGAGGGCTCGATGCCACGGTCGAGATCGGCGACAGCGTGATGACCCACCGACGGCGCTACTCGGTGGAGACCAGCCGCGACACGGTGATCGACATGCTGGCGCTCGACCGCGACAACCCGCGCTCGATCCTGTTCCAGATCGACCGGGTGCGCGAGGAAGAAAGCAAGCTGGCCGAGCTGTCCGGCGCCCACGGCATGGGCGAGGCCGGGCGCAAGATCCTGATGCTGCAGACCGCGATGGCTGTGGCCACGCCCGAACAGATCACCGCGCGGCGCCTGTCGCGCACCCGCCGCGAGCTTGCGGCGATCTCGGAAGCGCTGACCGCGCAGTACCTGAGCTGATGCCCATGAGCCAGACATACGACATCACGCTGCGCATCGCCTACGAATACGAGAGCCCGGCGGCGGCGAGCCGCACGCTGCTGCGGATGTTGCCGCGCACCCTGCCGGATCAGCAGCTGCTTTACGGCGTGGTGACCACCGATCCCGCCCCGGATCACCGCATCGACGATCTCGATTTCTTCGGCAATCCCTGCACCGAACTGGCGCATGAGCGGCGGCTGACCGAGATCGACTTCCTGTTCAGAGGGCGGGTGCTGCGCCACGAGCCGCCGCGCGGCCTCGACCTCTCCTGCGCGCTCGAGGACGTGCCGCGCGAGGTGGCGCAGATCCAGAGCATCGCGCCGGAAAGCCCGCACCATTTCCTCGGCGCCTCGCCGCGGCTGCGCCCCGAGCCCGAGATCGCCGATTTCGTGCGCGACTGCGTCTCGCCGGGCCAGTCGGTGCTGGCGGCGGTCGACGCGGTGAGCGCAGCGCTGCACGAGGCGTTCTCCTTCGATCCCGGCGCCACCGAGGTCACCACCACGCCGATCGAGGCGTTCCGCGCGAAACGCGGCGTCTGTCAGGACATCAGCCACGTGATGATCACCGGGCTGCGCGCCATCGGCATCCCGGCGGGCTATGTCTCGGGCTTCCTGCGGACCATTCCGCCCAAGGGGCAGAAGCGGCTCGAGGGCGCCGACGCCATGCACGCCTGGGTGCGGGCGTGGTGCGGCGCCGAGGCGGGCTGGGTCGCGTTCGATCCCACCAACGCCATCCGGGCCGGGAGCGATCACGTCACCGTGGCCTTCGGGCGCGACTATTCCGACGTGGCGCCGGTCAAGGGCTCGCTGCGGTCCTCGGGCTCGCACAAGACCACCCATCACGTCGACGTGGTGCCGGTCTGACCGTCTTTACCATTGCGAAAGCCGTCGTCGGCTAAGCTGCCGCCGCCATGTCTCCGGAAGCCGGTCGGGCAGGGCTGGACGATGGCATGACGCCAAGGCCAAGGCGGTAGAGCGGTAGGGCAGTAGGGCGTATATGAGACGGATCGACGAGAAACTGGCCAAGATCACCGCGGGCGACTACAGCCGGCGCGATTTTCTCATCACCTTCGCCAAGGATGCCGACCTGCTGCGCGGCTGTTCCGCCACCGGGATCGACGCGCAGGGGCGGCCGCGCCCGCTCGCCGCCTACCGGGCCGACGTCAAGCGGGTGATCGAGAGCGATCTCGCCGATATCGTCCTGACTTCGCTCTCCACCGCCGAGATGCTGGCGGAAACCGGGGTCTATGCCCGCTCGACCGCGACGCCCGCGGTGCGGCTCAACGATCCTACCGATACCTGGCGGGTGCGGGGCGGGGCCTACCCGGCCTATCCGGCGCTGCCGTTCCGCTCGTCGCGGCTCGACGCGGTCAAGCCGGTGGCGAATCTCGGGCTTTACGGCATGACCTTCTACAACGATCCGGTGCAGGATCATGCCACGATCACCGCCTATTCCGAATTCCGCGACATCGCCAGCAAGGTGGGCATCCGGCATTTCCTCCAGCTCTCCGATCCGAGGATGCGGATCGACACCGGCGATGCGGATTACGCCGCCTTTCGCAACGATATCCTGATCCGGAGCCTCGCCGGCATCGCCCGGCGCGAACGCCCCACCTTCATCGAGACCGAGTATCACGGCCCCGCCGCGACCGAGGAGCTTGCCAGCTGGCATCCGTCGCGCATCGTCATCGGCATCACCGGCTGCCCCAACGGCACGACCCGCGACTGCCTCGAACGGCTGGCGCAGGCGGAACGCTATGGTGCCCGGCTGGCAAGCTTCAGCCGTGAAAGCTTTCATTGCGAGGATCCGGTGCTGATGCTGGTCGCCATGCGCCGGGTGATCCGCGACGGTCTGTCCTCGTTCGAGGCGGTGCGCGCCTATCACGACGATCTGCGGGAGGCCGGGCTCAAGCCCAACCGACCGCTGCAGGATGATGCGGAATTGACCTCGCCGTTGCTCAAGGCTCACGCCGCGCAGGCTGCCTGACCGCTTTGGCCTTTTCGCCGCCGCCGCCCCGGTGCATGACGGTCGGGCAAGAGGTGACGAAGGGCAGGCATTGGAACAGACAGCGGCTTTCTGGATCGCGGCAGGGGCGGCGACGTTCTTTGTCGGCATGTCGAAGGGCGGGCTGCCCATGGTGGCGATGCTGGGGGTGCCGATCCTGTCGGTCTTCATCCCGCCCGCCGCCGCCGCAGGGCTGCTGCTGCCGATGTACATCCTCGCGGATATCTACGCGGTCTGGCTGTTCCGCGGCCATTACTCGGCGCGCAACCTCAAAATTCTGATCCCTGCTGCCGCCATCGGCATCTTCGTGGCCTTCCTGCTGATCTCGCGCGTGCCGGTGGAGGCCACCAAACTTGTCGTGGCGCTGATCGGGCTCGGCTACCTTGGCGATGCGCTGCGCAAGCGGCTGGCGGGGGATTTCGCCGCCCGCCCGGCGGATGTGCCGCGCGGGGTGTTCTGGGGCGCCCTGGCGGGCTTCACCAGCTATATCAGCCATGCCGGCGGCCCGCCGTTCCAGGCCTATACCCTGCCGCAGAAGATGCCCAAGATGACCTTTGCGGGCACCGCCACCATCACCTTCGCCTGCATCAACTGGATGAAGCTGCCGCCCTACATCCTCGCCGGGCAGGTCACGTGGGAGAGCCTCAAGCAGGTCGCCGTGCTGGCGCCGGTGGCGCTTTTTGGCGCGTGGTCGGGCTATCGGGTGACCCGCTGGATGCCCGAGCGGGCCTTCTTCGTTCTGATCAACGTGGCGCTGGGGCTGCTCTGCCTGAAGCTGCTGGTCGAGGTTGGGCAGGCGTGGTGGCCCTGAGGCGCAACGCGGCCCGGCCTTGAACCGCGGCCGCGCGGGCGATACCTCTCGCCGCAGAAGGAGGCCCGCCGATGACAACGCCCGACTGGATCGCCGCCGAACTCAGGCAGAGTTGCCTGCGGATCTGGCAGATGGCCGCGGATCACACCGTGCTGGCTCAGACCGAGTGCATCGCAGAGGGCGGTGAGGATCTGTCCCGCACCCTCGGCCACGCGCTGCCCGGCCTCGCCCCGAACACGCCGGTGGTGATCAGCGGGGCCGCGACGCTGCCCTTCGCGGCCGTCCCCTGCGCCCCGCCGAAGCTTGCTGAGGCGCAGCGCGATGGCGCTCTGCACCGCCTTCCCGGCATCGCACAGCAGCGCCCGGTGGATGCGCTGCACGGCGAGGAAACCCGGGTGGCCGGCTTTCTCGCGCTCAACCCGCGCTTCGACGGGGTGATCTGCCTGCCCGGGCCGCAGAGCCGTTGGGTGCATGTGAGCGCCGGCGAGATCGTCAGCTTCCGCAGTTTCCTGACCGGCACGCTCTTCGAGCTGCTGGGCGCGCCCGAGGCGCTTGGCGCCGACGCGCCCGGCGGGTTCGACGAAGAGGTGCTGCTGCAGGCGGCGGATCAGGCGATGGGCCGGCCTGCGAACTTCGCCGGGGAACTCGCGGTGATCCGGGCCGAGCGCCAACTCAGCGGTCTTGGCGAAACCCGGGCCGCGTCGCGCGCCATGGGGCTTCTGCTCGGTATGGAGCTTGCCGCGGCCAAGCCTTACTGGCTGGGTCAGAGCGTGGCCATCGTGGCCGAGGGCAATACCGCGCAGCCCTACCGGCTGGCGCTCGAGGCGCAGGCGGTGCCGGTGGTGGTGGCCGACGGGGCGCGCATGGCGCTCGAGGGGCTGAAGGCGGCGCGCAAGGCCTGAGCCCATGGCGGCGGCGCGCGTCTGGCGCTAGGCTGGGCGCAACACCAAGGAGACGCAAGATGTCGGACGAGGCCGAGATCCGCCCCGGAGAGACCACTGTCGATCTGCCGCCCGCGGGCGATGCGCAGCTGCGCTTCATCGGGCGCATCCGCACCCCGTTCCTGACCCGCGACGACTGCCCGCGGCAGGGCGATCCCGAGGGCCCGGACTGCCGCGTCGAGCTCGACCCGCGGCTCGAGCCGGCGCTGGCCGGGGTCGAGGGCAAGGAGTGGCTCGAGCTTCTCTACTGGCTTGACCGCTCGCGCCGCGATCTGCTGACCCAGCGCCCGCGCGGCAGCGATGGGCTGCGCGGCACCTTCAGCCTGCGCTCGCCGCAACGCCCGAACCCGATCGGCACCTCGGTGGTGCGGCTGGTGCGCCGCGAGGGGCCGGTGCTGGTGGTGCGCGGGCTCGACTGTCTCGACGGCACGCCGCTGCTCGACCTCAAGCCCGCGCGCTGCGATCAGGGCGTGAAGATGCGGGCCAAGAGCGAGTCCGAAAAGTGATTTTGGTTTCGCCTCTTTTTCGGGCGTTTGTGAAAATTGTGCCCTTACGGCGCGCATCCGGGCCGGGTGCCGCCATCGCTTCGGGCGGTGACGCGGGGCGCTTGCTTGCCCTTCCCGCAGGGTCTGCCAAGGGTGCCTGCCGCAGGAGGGCCGCGCCATACCATATGATCAACCGGATATGACCGCGCCCGCCGCCATCGCCGCGCAGCGCGCCAAGGGCAAGGCCCGGCTCGGCGCCCGGCTGCGCAACGGTCGCTCGGTGATCTCCGACCTGCACATGTCCGGAAGCTCCAAGCTGCTGTTTCCGCGCGCGAAAGACGCGCTGCAGGCGGTTTATCTCAACAGTTCGGGCGGGGTGACCGGGGGCGATGCCTTCGATGTCGAGGCCCGCGCCGAGGCCGGCTCCCACCTCGTGATGACCACGCAGGCCGCCGAGCGCGTCTACCGCGCGCTGCCTGCCGAGACCGGCCGGGTCGAGACCCGGCTGACGCTGGCGCCCGGTGCGCGGCTCGACTGGCTGCCGCAGGAGACCATCCTCTTCGAGGGCGGGGCGCTCGACCGGCGGCTGAGCATCGAGATGGCGGCAGATGCAAGGCTCACCGCCTGCGAAGCGCTGGTTTTCGGGCGCCATGCCATGGGCGAGGTGCTGCACGACCTGCGCCTGCGCGACCGCATCGACCTGCGCATCGATGGCCATCTGGCCTTTGCCGACCGGCTGCACCTGAGCGGCGACGCGGCGCGGACGCTGTCGCATCCGGCGATTGCCGATGGTGCCGGGGCCGTGGCCACCGTGATCCACGCCGCGCCCGGCGCAGCGACCCTGCGCGATGCGCTGCGCGAGATGCTGCCGGAGACGGCGGGGGTCTCGGCGCTTTCCGAGGAACTTCTGGTGATCCGTCTGGTTTCCGTTGACGGCTACACCCTGCGGGGCCACCTTGCCCCTGTCCTGCGTCGCCTGAGCGGCGCCGAACTTCCACGACCCTGGATGATCTGACCCATGCAATTGACCCCCCGCGAAAAGGACAAGCTGCTTGTCGCAATGGCCGCCGAGGTGGCGCGCAAACGCCTCTCCCGTGGCGTGAAGCTGAACTACCCCGAGGCGGTGGCGCTGATCACCGACGCGGTGGTCGAAGGCGCCCGCGACGGCCGCTCCGTGGCCGAGATGATGGAGGCCGGCGCGCAGGTCATCACCGCCGAGCAATGCATGGACGGCATCCCCGAGATGATCCACGAAGTGCAGGTCGAGGCCACTTTTCCCGACGGCACCAAGCTGGTCACCGTCCACAACCCGATCCGCTGATCTCCCCTCAGAAGGACATCCGATGAAATACGCTCTTCCTCTCGCCCTCTTCGCCGGCCCGGCGCTGGCGCATGGCGCTGACGCCCCGCACCTGCACCCGCATGACGGCGCCTCGTGGCTGATCGTCGTGGCGCTGCTCGGCGTCGTTGCGGTGGGCGCCCCCCTGGCGCTGGCGCGCCTGCGGAGCCGCACATGATCCCGGGCGAGCTGTTTCCCGCCGAGGGCGAGATCACCCTCAACGCCGATCGCGAGGCGATCACGCTGATGGTGGCGAATACGGGCGACCGGCCGGTGCAGGTCGGCTCGCATTACCATTTTGCCGAGACCAACCCGGCGCTCGATTTCGACCGCGAGGCCGCGCGCGGCATGCGGCTCGACATCGCCGCCGGCACTGCCGTGCGGTTCGAGCCGGGCCAGCGCCGCGAAGTGAACCTGATCCCGATCTCCGGCGCCCGGAAGATCTATGGCTTCAACCAGAAGATCATGGGAGCGCTCTGATATGTTCGACCAGATGCTGGCATGGCAGCGCAGCGCGCTGCGGGTGGCTTCGCTCGCCGCCGAGGCGCAGCAGGTGATCGCCTACCGCACACTCGGCATGGCCGGGCTGTGGTCGGTGGATCCCTCCGAGAACGTGCGCATGGTGACGGAGAAGAGCCCGGCGCTGATGCAGAGCTGGTGGGGCGCCAGCCGCGCCGCGATGGATGGCGCTGCGCCTGAGCGAGTGGTGATGGCCTGGGCCGGACCGCTCGAGCGCAAGGCGCGGTCGAACCGCAAACGGCTCGCGAAACGCGGGCCCAACATGACATTCGGACTCTAGCCGACGCATCGACCGAGGAGGATGCTTTGATGATGCCGATGCCGACCTACTGGGGATTTGCCGCCATGCAGATGGGCGTGCAAATGATGAGCCTGCAGATGCGCATGGCCCAGGCCGTCTACGAGGCCGGGGTGATGCAGCAGAAGGCCTTCTGGGGCGTGCGCCCGCCGCTGGCTTCGGTGCTGCCGCAGGTGGCGGCGATGCCCATGCCGATGCCGGTCAGCATGGGGATCTGCGGCCCGGTGGCGATTGCAGGCGGCGGTCGCCCGTCGCCGCGCCCGCGCGCCGGCCGCGCGGCCACGGCG
>NZ_JBYNAH010000341.1:0-3341 GCF_059781815.1 Salipiger sp.
AAGACATCGACACGGTGCTGGAACCCGGGATGGTCGTGTCGATCGAGCCGATGATCTGGATACCCGAAGGCCTGCCGGGCGCGGGCGGTTACCGCGAACATGACATTCTGGTGGTCGGCGAGGACGGCGCGGAAAACATCACCGGTTTCCCCTACGGCCCCGAGCACAACATCGTCGACGAATAACCATCTGGTGGGGTCTGGCGCACCCGATAGGATTCGAACCTATGGCCTCTGCCTTCGGAGGGCAGCGCTCTATCCAGCTGAGCTACGGGTGCCTGCGCCGGGGTGATAGTGCAAACCAAAGCGGCCCGCAATCGGGAATTCTTACCCCCGGACGCTTTCCTGCGCTCACTCCGGACGGTGGCCGACGGCCAGCATCGTCATCTGCGGGATCATCTCCGAAACCGACACCTCCGCGAAGCCCGCCGCTCTCAGCTGGGTCGCCAATCCCTCCGCGTCGACGGAACGCGCCTCCGGCGTGAAGGCGGTGTGCTGCAACTGCCAGAGCGCCGCCAGCGGCGGGCCACTGCGGTCGGCGTGCACGATGAAATCATGGATCAACAGCCGGCCACCCGGGCGCAGCCGGTCATAGGCGCCCGCGATGAGACCGTCATGGGCGGCGCCCGGCACGCCAGAGAACAGATAGGACATCAACACCACGTCCTGCCCGCCCGGCCAGTCGGTCTCGAGCGCATTGCCCTCGACAAAGGCGATCCGGTCCGACAGGCCCGCCTCCTCGGCATGGCGCCGTCCCAGGGCCGCGACATTGGGGAAGTCGACGATGGTGACCTGAAGCTCCGGAAAGGCCTCGCAGAGCGTGATGGCGAACGCACCGGTGCCGCCGCCCACGTCGAGCATGCGGCGCGCCCCCGTCAGATCGATGCGCCGGGCGAGCTGCCGCGCCGGACCGAGCGAGCCCGCGTGCTGGCTCTCGGAATAGAGCCGCGCCTGTTCGGGATCGGAAAACCATTGCTCGTACGAGGCCGTGGCCCCCGCGCCCAGCGTCCCCGCGACGGCGTCTCCGAGTTGCCCCATGAGCCCGTACATCTGCTTGCCGACCTGCAGCCGCAGGTAATCGCCAAAATCGTATTTCGCCCCCTTCACGAGGAACGCCTCGGCTGCGGGCGCATTTGCGAACCGCCCCTGCGCCACCGTCACCAGCCCCAGACCGGCCAGCGCCGTGAGCAAGGTCTGCGCCCGGTCGCGATGCAGCCCGGTGCGCTCTGCAAGCCCCTCGGCATCGAGCGCGCCTTCGGACAGCACGGTGAACACCCCGTGATCCAGCGCCGTGAACAGCGCCTGCGATCCCATGAATCCAAACGCAATTCGCGAAATATCGTCGGCGTCCGTTGCCGGCCCCATGCACTCACTCCCCGATCCTGATTGTGCAGGAAGGCTAACAGCCGCCCACCGTCATCGCCAGCCCTCGCCCCGATCGCAGCCGGTACTGTGGCGGATGCGCCTTATCCGTTCACGGTACAATTATGATACACTTATAGGATGATTCATGCGGGCACCGCCCCGCATTTCATCACGTTATTTATTGGAGGAGACTTTCTGATGACCGGCATGATCCACGCCCTGTCACGCTATGATTACCTTGTGAAACAGTGCCTTGACGGCAACGCCCTGATGGCCGAGCCGCCGCTGGCGCAGCATTTCGGCCACCTGCTCGGCAAGCCCAACGAGCTGACCGGAAACCTCTCGCCCGCGCATATCCTCGAGGCCTATATCGCGCTGGTCGACAGCATGAAGACCTCCGAGATTACCGATGGTCCGGCGGATGCCGGGATGACCTTTTTCGGCCAGTTCGTCGACCATGACATTACCCTCGATGCGACCAGCAGCATCGGCAAGAAGATCGACCCGCGCTCGATCCGCAACGTGCGGACCCCGGCGCTCGACCTCGACTGCGTCTATGGCGACGGCCCCGAGGCCAGCCCGCATCTCTATCACCCGCAGCACAAGGACTACCTGCTGTTCGGGCGCGAGGATTGCCCGCTCGATCTTGCCCGCAACGGCAAGGGCACCGCCCTGATCGGCGATCCGCGCAATGACGAGAACATCCTCGTGAGCCAGATCCAAGGTGCCTTCATCTGCCTGCACAACATCCTGATGAGCCACGCCAAGGACGGTGGCGAGGCCAAGCAGGTGGTGAAGGATTTCGGCGCCATGTCGATCCGGCAGAGCGTCTGGCACGAAACCGTCGCGCCGCGTCTGATGGATTTCGAACATGTGCGCCGCACCGTGCGGCTGCATTACCAGTGGCTTGTGCTGCACCAATTGCTGCCATCCTTCATCGATCAGGACTGTATCGATGCGGCGCTCGACGCGCCTTACGTCTTCGGCAAGCACGGCCCCATCATGCCGGCGGAGTTCTCGGGCGCGGCCTATCGGTTCGGGCACGCCACCGTGCAACCCTCCTACCGGCTCAAGAAGGACGGCCCCGCGCGCGATCTCTTCGCGATGATGAAGGCGTTCGCGCCGCGCGTGCCCGACGACGACATGGACATGGAGATGTTCTTCGACATGGGCGACGGCAAGACCCAGAAGGCGCTGCCGGTCGGCACCAAGATGGCCGCGACCCTGTTCGCCCTGCCCGATCCGATCGTCGCCAAGGAAGAGACATGGGGCGATCTGGTGGTCAGCAAGGCCCAGGCCAAGAAGCTCGGCCTGCGCAACATCCTGCGCGACCGCACCGCGCTGAAGCTGGCCTCGGGGCAGCAGGTGGCGCGCTGGCTGCACGATCACGCGCCGCAGCTCGGGGTCAAGGAGCTGCCCGCCCCGCCGCTGCTCAAGGAGCGCCACATCGACAAGACGCCCCTGTGGTTCTACTGCCTGCAGGAGGCGGATGCCGGCGGCAGGCTGACCGGCGTCGGGGGCACCATCGTGGCGCAGGTGTTCGTGCGCCTGCTGCGGCTCGACCCGGAAAGCATCCTCAACACCGATTTCACCCCCTGGAGCGGGTTCGGCGGCGAGGGCATGACGATGGGCAACGTGATGCGCTGGGTCGAGAGCAACCGCGACAGCCTGGCCCTCACTGAGGATCTGCGCTGCGGCTGAGGCCTGTCAGAGGCGAAACGCGCTGCGCCCCGGTCGCGGCCGGGGCGCAGATCACATGTTTCAGATCGGTCGCGGCTCAGGCAAAAAGCTCGTGCGCCAGCTCGAGGGCATCGATCAGCGTGTCGACCTCGGCCTCGGTGTTGTAGAGCGCAAAGGAGGCGCGGCAGGTTGCCGAAACGCCGAGGTGATCCATCAGCGGACCGGCGCAGTGATGCCCCGCGCGCACCGCGACGCCCTTCTTGTCGAGGATCGTCGAGATGTCATGCGCGTGGGCCG
>NZ_JBYNAH010000048.1:0-25834 GCF_059781815.1 Salipiger sp.
CACGCGCGATCCGGCGGCGCTGCGCGAAGGCGTGCCGCGGCTGCGCGACGTGTTCGACGAGTTCGTCAGGCGCGGCCAGATTTCCGAGGACGATGCGCTCGACCGGATGGCCGATCTTCGGATTGGCGACAGCGCCGACATGACCGAGGGGGTCGAGATGATCGTCCACGCGGCGCGCGGTCAGGGCGACGTGCCGGCGCCCGAGGGCATCCCCCGCGTCAGCGCGTTCCCGGGCAAGGTGCGTCAGGTCGGTCTGCGCTTTGCGCCGCCGATCCATGCCGCGCGGCTGATCGAGGTGATCGCGGGGCCGGCGGCCATGCAGGACCAGATCGTCGCCGCCCGCGCGTTGGCCCGCGCGCTCGACAAGATCCCGGTGCGGGTGACCTCGCGCGGGGAGACCATCGCCTCGCGCCTGATGGCGGCCGCGCAACGGGCCGCCGATGCGCTCGTCGACCTCGGTCAGCACCCCTACGAGATCGACCGCGCCTTCCGCGACTGGGGCTGGCATCGCCCGCCGTTCCTCGCCGCCGACCAGCGCGGGCTGCCCGATCTCGCCAGCCGCCCGCGCGCCGAGGGCGCGCGCAACTGGTCCGAGGTCCTTGTCGGCCACGAGCGGACCGGCCGGGCCGGGGGCGCCGGTTTCTATCTCTGGGAGGGCCGGCCCGCGATGCCCTCCGAGGATACCGGCCTGACCGCGCTGCTCGACGCCGAGCGCCCCGCGGCAAAGCCCATGTCGCACGAACAGATCCGCCGTCTCGTGTTCGGCGCCATGGCCAACGAAGGCGCGCGGATGCTGGCCTCGGGCATGGCGACCCGGCCCTCGGATATCGACGTGGTGGCGACGCTGGCGCTCGACCTGCCGCGCTGGCGCGGCGGTCCGATGCATCTCGTGGGGGTCTATGGCCTGCTCTCGGTGCGCCGGGCCATGGAAGGGCTCGACCACCCGGACAGCGCCTTCTGGGCGCCAGAGCCGGTGTTTGACGAGCTGATCAAGAACGGCCGCAGCTTCGACGCGCTGAACCGCTGAGAAAGTCCGGGCCGGCGGGTGCGCCTCAGCCGAGGAAGATGCCCATGATGACCATCATCAGCCCCAGCACCGAGAACAGCAGCGCGCCCATGTTGAGCGGCACCACCTTGCGCACCACCTCGCGCAGCGCCTCGTCGTCGAGCCCCTTGCGGCGCGCGCTCCAGACCCGCGCGATGCAGAACAGCAGGCCCAGAAGCCCCAGCACCGAGATCAGCGCACCCAGCCAGATCAGCCATTCCATCGCGATCGTCCTTCACTCCCGGAAAACCCGGCCTGCGGTAATCCATCGCCGGTCTTGTCGCAACCCCTTGATGGTCGCGCGCGGGCTGGAGTAATCAGGGCGCCATACCGGCAGGAGACACAACCGATGCAAGACGAAGGTTCGAGCAACAGCTACGGCGTCGCGGCAGGCGAGCTGCGCAGCTTCATCGAGCGCTACGAGCGCCTCGAGGCGGAGAAGAAGGAAGTCGCCGACCAGCAGAAAGAGGTCATGGCCGAGGCCAAGGGCCGCGGCTACGACGTCAAGGTGCTGCGCAAGGTGATTGCCCTGCGCAAGCGCGACAAGGACGACATCGCCGAGGAAGAGGCGGTGCTCGAGATGTACAAGGCCGCGCTCGGCATGGAGTGACGGCCCCTGGCAGGGGCGGCCCCCCCCCGCCGCTCTGCGCCCCGGCACGGAGGATCGCCGCCCCCGTGCCAGCGCCTGGCCCCGAGACCACGCCCCTGCTTCTTCTGGCCAAAAATATCCCGGGGTGAATTGGCGCTCCGCGCCAAGAGGGGCAGCGCCCCTTTCCCCCCGGCGGCGGCACAACGCCCTCAGGGCGTGAGAAGCCGCACCCCCGGCATCTGGCCGATCTGCCAGACGTCTTCGTCGTAGAGCTCGGTCAGCATGTCGACATAGGCGGCATCCCAGCCCGGCAGGTCGAGCTCTTCCTCGATCGCGTCATCGAGCGCGTATTTGTCCAGAAACGCCGTCATCACCCGGCGCTTCTGCGCCTCGTTGACGCTCGGATTCTCCTTGAGGAAGGCGCGGAAGCGCCGCATGCCCTCGGGATTGATGATCTCCGAAAACACGTCGAACGCGCCGATGATCTTGCGCTCCAGCGGAATGCCCGCCATCTCGCGTAAAATCTGCCCCCAGATCAGCGGCGTGTCCTCGTTGCACCAGACCGTGACCGGCATGCCCGGCACCGCCTCGCGGATGCGGCGGATCAGGTCCGACCAGCGCAGGTGCATCGGATCGACCCCGCAGAGGAACTCGTCGAAGCTGCCATGCGGTGTCGCCTTGTAGACCGCCGGCAGGAAGGTGGCGAAATCGCGCAGCCCGAGATAGATCCCGATGCGGTCGCCGGGAAACAGCTTCTGCATGCCCTGCAGCCGTTGCTCGAGCTTGCGGTAGAGCCGCCCGCCCGCCAGCGCCAGCTTTGGCACCGCAAGCAGGTTCTCGTGGCTCAGGCACAGTCGCGACACGGTCTCGGGATCCTCGGTCAGGATGGTGTCGAGCAGCACCTCGCGCGCCTCCGGCGCGGGTGTGCCGTCGCCAAGCCCGTTGAGCGCATCCGAGAGCAGCGCCCGGTAGCGACTTGGCCCCGGAATCGCCACGCCGTCCTTGCGGAACTCGTCGGCATTGCGCAGCAGCCCCTTGAGCAACCGGTCCTCATCCGTGCCGTGGACGCCGATATGGAGACTGATCTGCATGGCCCGCTCTTTTGAATGCGACGTCGCCGGACTATAAGGGCTTTCGCGACAAGTGAAACCGCAATCCCCCATGCGCCGATACGGGAGCCCCATATGAGCCTGGCAGATCACAGCGTAGCCAAGACCGCCCGTGGCCTGCGCTGGCCGAGCCCGTGGTCGGCGGGCGCGGTGCTGATCGCTGCCATCGTGCTGGGGCCGATCCTCGCGGTGCTCTGGATCGCCGCCTTCCCGGCCGAGAACATCTGGCCGCACCTCGTCTCCACCACCCTGCCGCGCTACCTGAGCAACACGCTGGTGCTGATGGTCGGGGTGGGCGTGCTGGCGGGCTGCGCCGGCTCGGGCGCCGCCTGGCTGATCGCGCGCTACGAGTTTCCCGGGCGGCGCTGGCTGGAATACCTGCTGCTGTTGCCGCTGGCGATCCCGGCCTATGTCGGTGCCTACGCGCTGGTCGACCTGCTGGAATATGCCGGCCCCGTGCAGACGGCCTTGCGCGGCCTCTTCGGCTGGCAGACCGCGCGCGATTACTGGTTCCCCGAGATCCGCTCCATGGGCGCCGCCATCGTGGTACTGGCGGCGGCGCTTTATCCTTACGTCTACCTGCTGGCACGCAATGCCTTCCGCGAGCAATCGGCCTCGTCGGAGGAGGTGGCGCAGTCGCTTGGCACAGGTGCTCTGGGGCGGTTCTGGCGCGTGGGCCTGCCGCTGGCGCGGCCCGCCATCGCCGCGGGCGTGGCCATTGTGATGATGGAGTCGGTGAACGATTTCGGCACCGTCGACTATTTCGCCGTGCAGACCCTCACCACCGGCATTTTCTCGGTCTGGCTGCAAAGCAACAATGCCGGCGGCGCGGCGCAGATCGCCTCCACCGTGCTGGCGCTGGTGATCCTGCTGGTGCTGCTCGAGAAGAGCTCGCGCCGCCGGATGCGGTTTTTCAACCTCTCGACCCGTCACCGCCCAGTCGCGCGCAAGCCGCTGCCCGGCCGCGGGGCGTGGCTCGCGACGCTGGCCTGCGCCATCCCCTTCGGCATGGGCTTCGTGCTGCCCGCAGGGGTGATCCTGCATCACGCGCTTCGCCATGCCGAAAACTGGGCCGACCCGCGGCTCTGGCAGGCCGGGCTGCACACGCTGACGGTCTGCGGCCTCGCGGCGGTGCTGACGGTACTGGGGGGCGTGTTCCTTGTCTACGGCGTGCGGCTCTCGGGCCGGGCGCTGCCGCGGCTGCTGCTGCCGGTCACCACCATCGGCTACGCCGCCCCGGGCGCTGTGCTGGGCGTCGGCATCCTGATCCCGCTCGCGGGGCTCGATCACGCGCTGGCCGACGGGGTCGAGGCGCTGACCGGGCGCGATATCGGCCTGGTGCTGACCGGCTCGGCCTTCGCGCTGGTGCTGGCCTATTTCGTGCGCTTCTTCGCCATCGCCCAGGGCGCGGCGGACGCGGCGATCGGCCGGGTCTCGCCCAACCTCGCGCTGGCCGCGCGCTCCCTTGGGCGCAGCCAGGGCCAGACCTTGGCCGAGGTCTACTACCCGCTGATCCGCGCCTCGGTCGCTTCGGCGCTGCTGCTGGTCTTCGTAGACTGCGTCAAGGAGCTCCCCGCGACGCTGCTGCTGCGCCCGTTCAACTACGAGACGCTGGCCACGCGGGTGCATGAGCAGGCCTCTCTGGAGAACCTCGGCGGCGCAGCCCCGGCGGCGATGCTGGTGATCGCGGTGGGGCTTGCGGCGGTGGGTCTTCTGGCCCGCGCCAACCGCTAGATATCGCTTGCACCCACCCCGCCGGCTGGCATATCCCTTGCGCCACGGTGCCCCTATAGCTCAGCTGGTAGAGCAACTGATTTGTAATCAGTAGGTCCGCGGTTCGAGTCCGTGTGGGGGCACCATTGATTTCATACACTTAGCGCTAATCGTCCGCCCATGGCTCATGGCTTTTGAGCCATTCTTGAGCCATTGTTTGGCGGTATATCTGAGGCGCTGAGGCGCTGAGGCGCCCTTCGCTGAAACCGAATTTTAAATTGTCGGCAAAGTTGAACGTGGCTAGCTCCGCTCTGCGAGCCTCGCTCTTAGCATCTCGGAGAGCTTGTCGCGATTATCGGCGGAGTGAAGCGCGCGATGACAGTTGGGGCACAGCGCTGCACAGTTATCGACAGTATCTGCACCTCCTTCGACCAGCGGAAGAATGTGGTGCGTTTCGAGATACGGTGTTCCATCGACCTTCTTGAAAGGAGCACGTGCTTCACAAAGCTCGCAGACACCGCCAGCTCGCATCTGTGTGAAGGCCACGACCCGTGGGTCGCGAACGAATACTGTTGCCGCCGCGAGCTTCTTCGCTGGATTTGGATTGCCAGCAGGCGGAGCGCTGATGAGGGCCGGTTGTTCAAGGATAGCGGCGGTCTTCCGGGCTAGTTCTTCCCGATCTTCGGTGGGTGTAGCGATCTCAAGCTGGGATAGTCGAAAGCGCGCTATTTCGACAACATCTGGTGAAAAGCGGTCGGGGTGATCGACCACGATTTGTTCATAACTCTCGCCGGAGGCTGCGGTAGAGACCTCGTCAAAGCCACTAGTCCGGGCCTTCACGCGCTGTTCTATTACATGCACTGCACCGTACTTGCGTATCTGGCCGGGCTCCCGACCTAGGCCGGGAAAGCGGCCACCGTCGCGCTTGACCTCCTGCCAATCGACAAGCGCTTGCGCCATCCTGTGCTCAACAGGGTCTTCGCTTTCCAGTAGTTCGCGAAGAACCGCGGATTTCGGAAGAGAGCGTTCGGCGGATACGACTTCTCCACCACTTTCGCGAAACTCCGAAATCCGTTGCCGGACTACTCGGGCCTCAACCAGAAGGTCGACTTCTGGCAAGCTGAAGGCCTCAAGTTCGATGCCCCTAGACTTCGAATGTCCGAGACCCACGCCTGCATATGCATCATCATATTTACGAAGCTCCATCAGCTTCATGTAGACGCCGTTTGGGTTGCGGAAGGTGCTATTTCCCTTCAGCCCCTGCATTGTGGCTGCAGCGCGAATTTCGTTCGACAACTCTATGAGCGCACGGGTGGTCTTACCGGGAATTCTTGGAGCGTGCTGCCGATAGAATTCGGTAGCAAGAACAAGCTCCTCACGGGTCCAGTCCGGATTTCGCGTTGGCGGTGGATCAACAACTATTGTGAAGCCGAGATCTTCGAAAACCTGCACTGTTTGATTCAGGCCTCCAGAAAAAGTTGCTGCCTGAAGTGGAGCGAAGCCTTCCCCAAGATAGCCATGCGCCGCGCCGACGATTGCTTTGGAGTCATAGTAGCGCCCATCCTTGAAGAGATGGTAGGTTCTTGATGGCTTGAAGCCGTATTTCTCCAGGAAACGGGTTTTCCCGATTTGGTCGTATTCGTTGCAAGCCATTAAAATAGATTGAGCGGTGACATCTGAAAGTGCCATGTCGGCGACCTCGTCTACACGTTGAGAGCTTCGAAGGCTCTACTCCATCCTCAGGGACTATTCTTTCGCGGCAGCAGCAATTTTCTTTTTGCCGCTCTTGTTGAGCTCAAAGGATGGGCCGTTCGGACCGATGGTGGCGGAAGCGCTGAGACCCATCAAGGCTGCAAGCGCTTGAGCCCCTTCTTCAAGGGTATCCTTCTTCCGAGCAGAAAAGAGTCCTTCCGTGACACCTGCGATCCATTCGGGCGGGATTTCCTCATCGTGTTCTTTTCTGATCTCCATTGCTGCGTCCATAACCCAAGATGCACGTGCCATGTCATTCCGAAAACGGCGCATCTCTTCCTGAAACTGCATGTCACGGATGTAGAAATACCGAAGCCACGCAGCAGCACTGAAGAATGCGCCGATTGACGTAAGAGACAGAAGGCCCGTTTTGACAGCGGGAAGTAGCCAAGCTGCGGTTGAGGTGTTGCCAGTAGTCTGATAGCTGAGAGTCAAGATCGCGAGGACAGCCGCCGTTACGCCCGCAGCGAAAAAGGCCCAGAAAACGGCCCAGCGGTTTTTGTTCAGCCTCGAATCTACGATAGGTTTGCCGAGAGCGTCACGGAGGCTCTCTTGCAGCGCTGTAAACTGTTTTCTGCGAGCATCCTTGTGGCTGCTGATTTCTAGCTTAGCCGCCGCCGCATCTATTTCCTCTCTCTCGCGCGCCAATTCTGCACGTGCGATTTCAAGCTCTTTCTTTGCGAGGTCGGCAGATTCACTGCGCTCCTTCACCATCTCTTCTCGGAGTCGTCTGCGTTCATCTTCGAATTCAGATAGTTGCTTGGCGCGTTCGTCGTTGACAGCAGCGACGGCACTTGAGAGCTCCTTCGCAATACCCTGATAGGTGGCGCTGAATGCTTCAGATAAGTTTGAGAGAGTGGTGACGAGCCCACCGTCTTCTGGGGCAACGGGTTGAAGAAGTGGCGAAAGAGCGGTGTAGATCGCCTTGACGACTGTCGTCTCGGCAGGCTGATTAATGCTAGTAGCGGGCGAAGATGTGTCTATCCTGAAGGTGTCGACTAAATGGTCACCCCCAGCGCGCACGAGACTGAAAGAAACAGACTCATTTCTCTTCTGATTAGGTCGCTTGTCATCTACGCTCAGCCGGAAGAGAACTCTGGCATTTGTGACTGTGAATTGACCGGGGGGTGCAGATGAGAGCTCATCCTCGCTTATCTTCCAGGGGAAGTTGGAGTTGAAGTCAAGCACCACTTGATGTGACGTGCCGTGGAGCCCCTCGGCTCTATCCAATGCCGCTTGTCCCGCGTCCCGAGCCGATGCAAAGGCACGGTAGAGGCTATTGTCATCGAGTCGCCTTATCTTGATATCAGTCGCCATACTCACCCCATTGTCGGTCCTGCAGAGACAAGGAACCGAAAGTCAGACTAATGCAAGGATTGCCTCTGCAAGGGGAAATCGTCGCGTTGCGTTTGAAGCACACAGGCGGAGTGAAAATGTCGGCGCTGAGCCTCGAGTTCGCCTCGCCTGTCGGGGCGTTCTCAAGGGCTGGCTGCTGATAAACTCCATCGAACACCAGACTTCGCAGAGCTGATCGCGCCTTGGGTCGTGCGAAAACGAACAGCTCCACGAGATCGGATCTTAGTGGGGTAGCTATGCACCTCGCAAGTCGAGGCCAGAGCTTTTCAGCGGCCTGTTAGGTGAAGGTGCGGCTCCTACACAGGTGCGTCGTTGCTCTGGAAATGCGCCGAGATACTCTGCGCGCGCCATACGTGCTGACGTCCAGCCTTGCGAGCCGGCGTGTAAGCAAGGGGTTCGCGGGGGCTGCTCTGGGCAACACAAGGGATGACGCACCGGTCAGGGATAGACACGAAAACTATGTGATGCCAAAAAGTCGCCCGTGCCAAATTGCACACGCCCATATTTATTTACACATTCAGATTCCCAGCGCTTCATGTGGAGCATTTTTGACTCTGATGAAGCTAGTAGCTGGCAAATTTACCAGCTAGAAGAGCACAACGAGTCAAAAATGCTCCACACCGAGCAGCAGCTTATTTACATGCCTATTTACCTTCCCATTCAGCTTCACCCTTCTGCCAAGAAATATATCTAACTATATACATTTAAACTGTCTAAAATACCTGCAAAGGTGAGGGCAATCTCTATGGCAATGCGCAAACGAACTCCCGAGAATACGATGGAGGTTGTCAAGAAATTCGCAGATTACCAGCGCGTGCCCACCGTCCCACCGGCATATGATTTCGAGGCAGACGATTTCGCGCAAGAGCGCTGGGGCGAATACACATCAGCCCGCCCACCCGATAAGTGGCTTCCATCTGATCTCGTCCATGTCGCTGAGCTGGTCAAGATCGACGTTGAAATCCGCGCTAAGCAGCAACTGCTCGAGGATGAGGGCGATCTAATCACCAACCGCTTTGGCAATCTGTTGCCGCATCCTTATGTGCGGATCGTCGCGCAACTATTTTCACGCCGCACGGCGCTAACGAAAATTATCAACCAATCTGCCCCTGATACCAAACAGCTCATCAAGAAAGCAGCGCTAGAGGCGCAAGGCGTCAAGGAAGCCAAGAGCGATGCCGCTGAGGATGATCTGCTCGCCAAATTCGAGGACGATTAATGGCCCTTCTCTACACCCTCTCAGCGCCAACGGTGAGCCATAATGGCGCGACGATCATCCTATCGAAACAGCTTGCCTCTAACTCGCTCAAAACGATCCGCACAGCGCTGGGCAAACGGCTTGGCGTTATCAACACGGACCCGCTAGATGCAGATCGCTCACGGGCTGATCCGTATCAAGTCTACTGCGAGGCGCGCGACACGCTCTCATTCGCCCGCAAAGCGCTAACCGCTCTCCGCGCTGAAATCCATCAGCACGAGCAGATTATCGCAGCGCTGAAATCCGGCGCGCTACCTGCCAACGCGCCGCCCGCCGTCGCATGTGCAGCCGAGACTTATCACCTCGTGCAAAAGCTCACCAGCGCTGCCCCAAATAGCTCTCTCGGTGAAGAGTTGGAAGCATCAATCGCAATCCATGAGGATACCCTAGCGCAGCTTCAACAGTGCGAAAAAACAGCCGCAGAGCGCTACACAAAGTCCGAATATCTGCTCACCAAATCCGCGCAGTCAAGCTTCTGCTTCAACGCGAATATCTCCGGGCTGATCGAGCAGGGTGTAGACAAGCATCTGCCTGACGAGTGGCGCGATCTGATCCTGCCCAACGCTGAATACGGACAAGCCGATTTCGATCCCTGGGCGTCGGCCGCCAACATCAACTCATCTGTCCTTCAAACGAAATTCCGCCACCTGCTTGAGGAGGATTTGAAGGTGAAGAAGGTCAAACGATACCGCGCGTATCGAAATCTCGATGAGTCCGAAATCCGGGCCAAGCTGGCGGAGGCGACAGCATGAGCCAAGTAAGCCAACAAGCCATATTCAGCGCCATCGCCGAGCTATTCGATGAGCAGGAAGACAAGTTCAATTCGCGGCTCGACGGGCTGGATCAAAACGCGCTGCTCAAGGGTACGTTATCGGACTTCGTAAAGCACAACCTCCGTCAGCTCAATGAGCGGTCCGAGAATCTCCATCTCAGAAAAGCGCAAATCCTATCAGGCGAAGCCAAGCGTTTGCCCGCGCTGATCGCCAAAGACTTCGGAGGCTGAGCAATGACTCCGTTCAACACCTTTGAAATCGCCCGCCACGAACTCGCCCACATCGCCTGTTGGGCCGCGTGCATCCAAGACGTTTACCCCCAGCGCTACAAGTCAGCGCGTGTGTATCTCGACGTGTCTATCAACTCCGGCGAAGCCGCTGTGCATATGCCTGACGTGCTGGATGCAGAGCAACGGAAGATCGCTGCATACGCTGCGCTGGGGCCACTGGCGCTAAAGCGCGGTTGGCCTCGTCTCCCGCAGGATCGCAAGCATCTGCTCGAGGCCGATCTGAGCGAGCGCGATATCGAGCTTTCTAAATCAATCGTCGGCACAATGGAAAGCCAGCGCTATATCGCCGCGACGGAGAAAATTCTCACCTCCATCCAGCTCGCCAATTTGGCCCGTATCGTGATGGATAAACGGCTGGATGTTGTCGATTTGTATCTGCCCGATCTGATCCGCTCGCACCATCCAGAGGCCGCGCTACGGGCCGTTGATAGACATTTCAAAGCGGCGACCGCTGATCCTAAGAAGGCCCCAAGCTATGTCTAAGCAAGCGCTGAAATCCAAGCCCACCGGGCGCAACGATCACCCGCTTCAATATGATCTGAGCGACGGCAAGTTCAAGACGGCTGACGGGCTGGTGTTCGATCCGCACAATCCAATACATCAGGCGCGCTGGTATCACAAAGCGCAAGCGCTGATCAAATCTGATCCCGTCAAAGCGTGGAATGCGTTAGGCCTTACGCTCGCCGGGATCGTCCATGTAACGGTGCAAGAGGCGACGGATTTTGAAACGGGCGAGCCGGATCGCGATAACCTGAAAATCTGCTTCTATCAATATCCCGGCGATCAGCCCGTTTACACGGACACATACCACCGCGAAATCGAAAAAGGCGAAACGCCTGAAGAGTTCGAGCGCTGGGTAGAAGAGCAAATCCTAGAAACGCGCAAAAAGCTCGAAAGCCTTCTGAGTGAAGAGCTGTTCAAACGGGCCGATGTGCAGCGCCATATCGACAAGAATCCCGAAGTCCAGGCGATTATTGAGCTCGCGAAACGATTGCTAGCCGCATGAATATCGAAACGCCCACATTTACCCGCGATCACACGCCGCCAGAATTGCCGGATGAGCACGTCATCTTCAACACCGTGACGAGCGCGCTAGAGCGAGAGGGTGTGTATCACACAGACGATGAAGCCTATCGAAAGCTTGCCGTCGCCATTCTCTCCAACGCGCTAAATGCGCGAGCGAACGCGATCCGGCGCGAGATGGACGGCATCGACAAAATTACGATTTACACAATCCAAAAGGCCGAGCTTCGCCATTACGCGCCGTGGGCGCAGTATCTCGGGTTCAATGGCTCCTTTGATGAAATCGTGGAGCAGATGGAAACAGCCGCACAACGCTTGGCCCGTGGTTCGCTGAGCAAGAAAACGACCAATCGCATCAAAGTCAGGAAGCGCGCCAAATGAGCCAAGCCGCCAAATTCCCGCACACGCACTCACTGGCGCTGCATGAGATTGACCATCATCTGGGCGATATCGCGTATCGCATCCTTACGGGCCAAGCATCGCCGGAGTATTCCTACGTGCTGTTGCCACCGGAGGATCAGACCGCCCGCGCGATCAATGGGACGGATGCGTCGATGCTCTACACGATCCAAGCTGATCATCTCCGCGCACGGCGCCTGAAGACAGATCGAACCTTTGTCTCCGATAGCGACAAGCAAACGGCGAAGCAGATAGCCTCTCTCCCGGCGCTGGAGATTTGGCACGCCTTCGCGTTGAAACTGGCAGAGTGGTCGGACGCGCACCGGGTGGCAGAGAGACTAGCCCAATCTCTGCCCATCAACCCGCGCGATCTGCTCGTGCCATTCTTCAAAATCCCCAGCGCAGAAATCCACACAGCGCTGAGCGAGCCAGTGAGAAATCTATTCGCGATTTACAGCTTCCCGGCCTCCAATCGCGGGCCTGAAGCATTCGACAATTGCGCCGGATCGATCAGCCCCGCGCCAGACTTCAGCACGCTACGGGCCGCGCCAGTGACGAATCCCCTTGAGCTGATCGACGTGCTCGGGCCGGAGAATTTCAAGCGCGCTGATCAGCCCAAAGAGCAGGAGGCTGTTGAATGACGCCCGCCGAGCTGGCCCGTTTCGTCTCCGTCATTGACGATGCGCAACAGATGATCGCCGACATGCAAGCCGAGTATCGAGCGCTGGTGACAGGTCAAATCCGTATTCACGCTGATACGACGCCCGCCGAAGTAGAGGCCGATTTGCGCCAAGCCTATTCGGAGGCCGTCGATCTGCTCAACGAGACGTTGGCTGATATTGGCCGCGAGCCGATCAGCCCATGCTTCATGCCTCTTGAGGCTGAGTTAATGAAAGCGGGCCACGCATGAGTAAAGCCAAGAATTCGCGCGACACCTCGCATGCCGCTGAGTCGATTGGAGCGCGAGCGGAGGATCAAGAAAACCGGGCGGGTGTTTCTGCTCCTCCGCGAAATACGACAGTTGAACGCCTTCGCAGGCTGCTGACAAACTCCTTCGAACGCCAGATTTCGCAGAGCTGATCGTGCCTTTGCTCGGGCGAAAACGACCAGCTCCACGAGATCGCGTCGTAGTGGGGCAACTATGCACCTCGACAGTCGAGGCTGGAGTTTTCAGCGGCCGGTTAGGCCAATCTCGGTCCGTTTGCCGTACAAGCGGTTGCGCGACCGCAGACTTCGCTCGGAGCGACACGCACTTGATTTGCCGGCGTCGTCAGGCGATCTTGAGACTAGCCGGCGGGCACATCGGGAATGCCCGGCTAAAACAGTGAGGTTTTGATGAAGAGAACGATCTTCGTATCTCTGTTGATTTTGTCAGCTTGTGCGACCGTGCGGCAGGAGGACTTGGACGCTTGGACCAATCAGCCGGTTTCCAAGTTGGATACCCACCCATTGTTCTCACTGATGCCTGTCGAGGTCAGGCAACTGCCTGATGGAACGACCGTCAGAAACTACATAAATGGCGCTGACGTAGCCCGCTGTTCAGGCGGATCCTACGCTTCCAGTTTCAGCTCTAACACTGTTTCGGTGTCCGGAAACTCGACGTGCTTTTCGACATTCGCGGCCTGCAACAACACCTTCTATATCAAGAATGGCAGGGTTCTGCGCTACCTACCTGTCGGCAGCGGAGGCGCTGCTTGTTTCACCGATGATCGAGTCACTCCAGACGGATGGAGAGGCAAGAATCTCCACGGTCTGGTCATGTAATTCCCTGCCAGCTCTCGAGACCCAGCGATCCCCCGCATGATCTCAGCAGCCCTTTTCCGGTTCTTGTGGCCGTCTCCCGCGGTTGTCTCACGCGGGATCCGCTCTACGTCGTCGAAACGACGCCCCACGCGCTCGGGGATACGGGCGGCAGCCAGGACACCGCCCGCCTGACGTCCTCGGCCTAGCGCGCCGCTTCCGTCCCCTAGCCGATATCCGATTTGTATGTGTCCTGGACCTTCAGAGGTCCCCAACATTCAGGGCCAAGCCGAACTTGGCTGGCGCGGGTGCCCCCAAGCTGGCCACGAAGCATGGAGCGCCTCTATTGTACTTTCCCGATGAAACCCCGGAAAGCCCGGTGCTGCGCCTGAGACACGCGCCACGCTGCACCGCTACGGCGAAGGGCGCGGGCCTGAGGTGCGATGCCCTTCTGAGCACGGTTGGAACGTCTGCCGTCTGCACGGTGCTGGAGGTGGAGCGCCACCGGGCGCGGCCCGTCCGGACTACCGTCAAGGTCTGCGCACGGCTGAGATGAAGGCGATGAAGGCGCTGGTCGGAAGGCTCTGTCGAAACTGAGACGATTTTTCTGAATACCGAGTGCGCGCAAGACGCGGGCGGCGGTTTCCCGGCCGACGGCTGCTCACTTCTTGCTCCTGATAATTGAATGGCTAAGCGGTGATGTGGTATCCCGAGCGCCAATCTACTTTGAGCTGAGCTTTTTGATGTAGGCCAGCGTGTCAAATTGGCAGTCAAACGCTCCTCCCGCGTATGCTTCCACTGCTGATTTGTAGCTTGCTTGACCTATGGACCGTGTCACGGTCGCGCCAGCCCGGTCCTCGTTGCCAGCATTCTTGACCCAAATGTAATGGATGATCTCTAGATCTGCTCTACTGGCATCGCGCCGCAACCTTTGGACCTGACACGAACTGCTATAGTCTGCGACATCCCGCCAATCGACGCCACGCGCAGCTAAATTCTCGGCATCTTGCGCGTAAACGGCTCTATCCGTTGGGGCGATGAGTTTGTGGAAGATCTCAGCAAGCAAACCCGCATCGTCAGAAGCGGCGTGAACCGTTCCACCGCAAAGGTAGAATGAAACTGCAGCGAGTCTCGCGAAGGTATTTGAACGTATCATAAGTGGACCTTTTAGAGCAGGCTGCCGAAAAAGGTCTGAGGAGCACGCCTCTCGCCTCGCTCGTCAGACCCCGGTGCGCGGCCTTTTCACCAGATCGACGAGGACCTTGAAAATTGACGCGCTTTCGCGTCGAAACGGCGGCACTCGGAGTCTCTTAGCACCCTGTTAAGCGTAGGAGGCCCGTAGCCCTCGTTCCGTGCGTGTTTATGGCTTATCGTCGTCGCGATCAATCGTCTTGATCACTCTCGCAGGCAGCGCGCGTGAAGATCGCCCCGGATCGCGCGCTGCCTATCTTCTTAGATCATCTGCGCTTCCAGCACAGCAGACGTGTCGAACAGATTGCCCGGCACGTCGCGCGGATCGATATGACCTATGCGATATAGACCGGGCAGAGTGTATTCGATCTCCTGCTTCACGACGACAGGCATGACGAGCGGGCCATTGGCCTTCTCGAACTTGACCCGCCCCTGCCATATGAAGGCCGGTTCAAACATTTCGAGCAGATACATATCATGCCCTAGGTATTTCTCTCCGGCCCGCGCTTCGAGCGCAAACGTCAGGTCGATACACTTCTTTTCCGGTATCTGCTCAGCGGAGAAGCCGAAAAACTGCCGCCCGCAATACGTGTTGATCATCTTGCGGCTGATGTAATCGTCAGATGTTCGCAGATACCCGCCCGCCCGCTGTATCTCGCTGAAGTCGATCACCCGCGTATGCGCGGCCAGATCGAGCGCGCAAGCAAGGGCTATATCATACGCCTCTGCATGCTGCTGCGCTATCCACTCAGGTATTGGGCTTTTCGTCGTGCTGATGGCGTATGTGTTGGTTACGTTGTCCTTCATCTTTTTCCTCCAAGATTTGAGTGACGAAGGCTCGGAGAATTCATCGTCGCTGGGAGGCACAACACCGTCATCCGGCCTTCGCGATCAGCTTAGGACGATTCGACGAGCGTGTGTTGATCGATCTTGCATCAGATCAAATGGCGAACGAAAACGGGCAGCAGGTTGATCGCCCACGGCCCGCATCTTACGTGTATGTGTTTCGCCAGCGCTGGGGAGGCGACGGCCCTTGGCCCGAGGTTGGAGGCCATTAAGTGGGCGTCAAACCGCCGCCACCGCAGCGCTGGGATGCTTATAGCTTCTCGCACCTTGTGCGTGTGATGCCTAGCGCGGCTTGATGCTCGCAGCGTATTTCTATCTCTTAATTCCTTCCAAGGAAGAACGGACTACTGCTCCATCACAATTCGAACCGTCGACCAGTCGTAATCCAAGGCCTCTTGGCGAAGGCGCGGCACATCGGCCCGAGTGTAGCCAAAGTCTTCCATCCAATCGCCTCCACCAAGCTCACCTTTTACATTTACCGCGAACAACTCAAGCGCAGGAAGGTTGGCCTCTTGGCGAGCCGCAATTATCAGATCGAGAAGAGATCCGGCTCCAAGTGCGACGCCATATCCAGTCTTCTCGGCCAATTCTCCATAGGTAAGGTAAAGCTTCTTCTGCTTTCGAGCTGCGGCCATGTTGTCCCGAAGCCAGCAGATATGATCGATAATCAAGCGAGCATACTTTGCCGCACCTTCGTTTGATAACTTAAGATCAGGCATCGGTGATATGAATTCCTTAAGTTGGATCGCTGTCAGAGACGAGAACGCTTGCCACGCTATCCAACACTTCCCTGTGGAAGGGGATGTAGACAGGGGTAAGGTGCTTTAGGACTCTAACCCAGTCCTTATAGCCCTTATCGTCTGGAGATGAGTATCTCTCAACAGGTAACTCTAGTAGCTCCGGCGCTCGTTCCATGATGATCTTCGTTCGGGACTGATCCCACTTGCGCACATCTGACTGGCTGTTGAATTCAATGGTGCCCTCTCTCTTTATTGTGCTTTCTCCAAATTCTGGTGTGAATGTGGCGCGCTTTAAGAACCCTTCAGGCTTTAAGCCTGAGTTTTCATCGGAGAAGGCCATAAATACTAGAAGCGGTGCGTCTAGTGGGTGATCGCTGTAGCATCTAAGGGCCAGCTCGATCTTCAGTAGTACTCGCTTCGTTTTCCGCATCGAAAGTCTTGATAGTGTCGCAAGCTCGCCCGCTAGATTCGCTGCGCGTTCAATGGAAAAGTCCGCAGAATCTCCGAAGGGGATTTCAAGAGGGAGGTCGAGTGCGAGGTCATAAACGGCCGTTGTAAAGGCTTCCGGCTTCGGTTCGAGCTTGAGGCGAATATCAACGAACTTATCGAGGTACTTCTCATCACCACTGGCGGCGCCGAACCGATGGTGGGCCAGCCTTTCAAGGTAGTCTGCGTTCACCATCAAGCAGAACACAAAGCCATACTGATTGAAGATCAGCTTCATCGCCTCAAGGAAGGAGATCGCGTATTCAGGATGGCAGCGATCAAGCTCATCGATGATCACAACTACCCGCTCATACTGAGCGCCCTCCGTCAGCGCTGCGCGCATCGTCTCAAGCTGCTCCGGCAGCTCCTTCTTGCGGACTTTCTCCGAAGCCATTTGAGATGCGATGATCTCGCCTGCGACCTTGGACATCGCGCTCCCGGCATCCTTGATGACACCATCGAGCGCGTCGAAGTCTTCAAGCTTATCGATGGCCGTGTCCGAGATCACGTCGATAATCTCGTCAGCGCCGGATTTCAGTACCATTCGTCCAACTGTTTTTGCGCCAACCGCGGCGAGCTTTTTCGCTGACTCAATCGCCTTCTTGCCCTTGCTTTCATCGGTTTTCGGCAGCGCCTCCAACAGCGCTCCGAGAAGCGTAATGACGGGGTCGCCAGAGTGGTCGCTCTGCTGCACGTCGACTTCAACGACGACTTCTCCTGCGTCTCGGAGTTGTTGAGCCCAAGCGGTCCGGAAGAACGTTTTGCCCCGCCCGAAGCCGGCCTCGATAGAGATGACCTTCTCGGTATCTATCGACTGCACGAGGTTCGTAAAGGCGTGGCCGATTTTATCGTACCCAAGCCTGTCCCCGTCCCACACGTCCGTCAAAATTCAACTCCTCAATATTCCCTGTATGGCGGTCGCACGTAAGCACGGACGGGAGGGACATGGAAGAGGTTGGCCTTGCATCGCAGGCCGGCGGGACCTTCTTCTGTGGTCGCCGTTCAAAGGACGTGAATATTGAGAAATCGGGTCTGTATATAAGAAAAGGATTATTTTTTTTACACATCTTCGGGGTTACTCTGGTTTCAGGCGAATGAAACGGAGAGCGTATATAAATGACTCACTCGAAGTGTCTTACCCGAAAGCCACCAGCACTGAAATGCTTGCGCGTGCCAATGGCGATGCCCACGCTTTACGAGAAGAAATGGCCTTCTCGGCGTGCGAGCGAATACGTTCAACTGCTCGCTGACGAGAACGACTGCACGCCCGGTGGGTTCGATGATTACCATTTTCATCGACGAGGGCAGGGCCAGCGCGTGTCGTTTGAAGAGGTCGGAGGATACCCGCCGCCGCGCGCCGCGCATCGCTACGATATCCTGCCGCGCTGGCCTGAAGGCATGAGCAAGCCGTTCAGCCTGTTCAAAGGCCGGCGAAAGCTAGCGCTGCTCTGCTTCCCGTATGCCGAGATAGCGAGCATCGACGCGCCAGGCATTCGGCTCTGGCGACTGCCTTACTCGGCATATGGCTTTGGATCGAACGCTTACTTGATCCTACATGATCAATGCGACGTTGAGTTCGTATAGAGGGAAGGCCCGGAGTAGGTGAAGACTCCGGGCCGTATCTGTTTCAGGCGAATGAAACGAGAAAGGGGTTGAGCGCAGGGGGGAGATGAAAAAACCTGCCACCCACCTACTTCCAATATACGCGAGAAGTAGGTGGGCAGCAATTAAAACCGGCCGGTAGGCCAAAGTAATGCCCTCCGTGATTGTAAATTGCAGGAGAATATATCTCCATGTCTGCTTGAGTGGTGTAAAGTCAAACAGAGTGAGTCAGGCCAAAGGATTTTTATTGACGGCCCGTGGCTCGCCGATATACCCTCTGATTCGAGCGTCGGAGCATTTGCTCTCGCTCACCTAGAAAGGAAATCCGAAGCTCGCTCTAAGCGGGCGTCAGCACAAGCCAGCGCTGTGACAGCGCCGGTGGGTTTCGATTAGGTGAGCTTGGAGAATGTAAATGCCAGACGATCAGACTACCCAAATTCAAGAGCGAATGCTCAACCCCGCTGAGGCCGCCGAGTATATCGGTGTTGATCAGTGCCAACTCCAGCAATGGCGCTGGTGTCGCAAAGGCCCTGCATACATCAAGTATTCCCAGCGCTGCATCGCCTACCGTGAAAGCGATCTGATCGCATTCATGAATGAGCGAGCCGTTTCCCACTCATAAAGAAATGCCCCGCAGGTGATGAGTCTGCGGGGCATACTCTCTTGGAGCATTGGGTTCGGGAAAGCTTCACAGCGGCCCGATAGTAAACACGCTCCAATTGTATCGAAAGGTGAGCCAAAGGCAATCCTTAACCTTTTGGAGCAGTGTAAATGCCTAATGATGTAAAACGCGATGAAAAAGTAAATAGCGACGAAAGCTCAGCTAAAAAGTCGCTCGAAGATGCGCTGGCGGAGATTCGAGGAACGAAGGACGAGCCGGGGAATATCGTCAGCGCAGTATCCCATGCTAACGGCCAGACTCGCATCAAGCTGTCAAAGGCAGCGCTGGCAGATAAAGCCTTACTGCCAGAGCCAGTTGATGAGCAGGACTGGGACGCCTTCGAAGAGAAAATCACAGCGCGGTTTGAAGCAGGTGAAATCGACAAAGGCGAGTATGAAAAGGCAAAGCGTTTCGCTTCCAAAGGCCGAGTCGAGCAGAAGGTAGCCCGGCGACAGCGAGAGGAGGCAGCGAAGACAGCGCGGCGGCGCGGGGAAATCGATCAGCTTTCGAAGCGTGCAAGCGAGATACGGAGATTCCATCCTGAGCCGCTAGAAACACCTGCACAGGCGATTGATCGCATCCTGACGGAAGCAGGCGTGAGCGACGATAAGAAGGAAGCCCTCCGGCCCATAGCCCACATGAGCGTGCTGGATTGGTCGAGCCAGAAGAAGGGCATCAGCGATGCGACTGGCCTTGGGCTGGGGAAGCTTGACGGGCTGCGGAGCAAGATTAAGACGACGCTCGCCGATCTGCTTGCCCGGACGAAACGTCAAAACATGCTTCTGGGCATGAAGCAACAGGGCTTCTGTCCGTCTGATGTGTTTGAAAATCGCGCGGCTGCAATCGTCAAAATCGTCAAGCTGTACAATGAGGAATACTTCTGCGGCGTCATGGGCGGCAAGCCGGTCGTTTGCCGGTGGGCGATGGATATGGACGATCCAAACGAGGGCATCTTTGAGGCGATGGCTCCAGACGCCTTCAAGCATATTGAACATGGGTGGCTCGTCTATTATCACGAAGTCGACAAGGACGGCTATGAGCAAATCATCTGCGAGCATGCAGCGCCGTTATGGCTCGACTCGGCCCAGCGGATGTATTTCGACGGGATCGTGTTCGAGCCAGATAACTGCGCTGCGACGATTTCACGGGGCAATCGTCAGCTCATCAACCTTTGGCGCGGTTTCACCGTCACGCCGGAAAAAGGCGACGGCGCGGGCTGGAAGCAATTCGTCGCCCACATCGAGAAGCTGACGGGTGGCGATAAAGCCCAGGCTAAATTCCTGCTTCGCTGGCTCGCATACTGCTTCCAACAGCCCGCTCAGATAGGCCGCGTGATGCCCATTCTCATCGGCGAGCAAGGCAGTGGCAAGGGCACGCTTTTCAACCTGATTTGCTCCATCTTCGGGCGGCACGCGCTGCACGTTACGAGTGAGCAACAGCTCATCGGGCGTTTCAACTGGCATCTGCTCGACAAGCTTTTCATCTTTCTTGATGAGGCGATGTTTTCCGGCGATAAGAAGGCCGCTGATGCGATCAAACCTATCATCACAGATGCTGTGCTGACATACGAGAAGAAGTTTGGCGATACGCGCATTGGGACGAACCGGCTCAAAATCGTCGCCTCGTCAAATCACGACCATGCGCTGCACATCGAGCTGGGGGACAGACGTTACTTCGCTATCCGCGTGCCGGATGAGATGGCGGGAGACAAGGCATTCCTCAAGAAGAGCAATCAGCTTTTCGAGAAGGCCGAGGTGAAGGCGGAGATACTGGCTCACCTGCTCGAAATCGATTTGAAGGGTTTTGACGCGGAGAGAGACAGACCTAAGACGGACGAGTTGGCCGCACAGAAACGCGCCAGCCTGTCAGGAAGCGATGCCTTCTGGGATGAGGTGATCAGCACAGAAACATGGCTTGTTTACTCCGGGATGATCGGCCCGGCTATCGTTGGAGCGGGGAGCAACACCGCAAGCAGCGCTGGTGTGCAGTATTACGAGAAGGCCGATATTTACAGATGCTACCTTGACTGGCACAAGGCCAAGGGGCTGAGAGGTCGAGTCGAGGATAAACGACTGTTTTGGAAGAAGGCCAATAAGTGGGCAGTGGTCGAGGAGGAACGCCTGACGATCAAGGGCGCGGATGATAAGCAGCGCCGGGCGCGATGTGTTGGGCTGTATAACTTCGAGGTGATGCAGGAATGCTTCGATGCCTTCATATCGAAGGGTGTTGAGATGGACTCTCACGCGATTGCGCGCAAGGTGATGGAGGAAGAGGCCGACGCTTTCACCGGAGGCGAGTGACGATCTGGGCGAGCAAACAGCGCTGGTGGTGGGTGGCCCGTGGGCCATCCTCCTAAAAAAGCCCTATACAGGCCCATATTTCCTGAAGTATTATCGAATCAGGGCAGTTTTACACCCGATTTTGTAAAATCAGCCCATGTGTCCAATGAAGCAGGCGACTGTCCAGTCAAGATTCCTCCCATTGGACACGAAAAACCCCTTAAAAATATGGGCGGGTCCAATGTGTCCAATGTGTCCAGTCAAAACGTGCATCCCCTTATAGGGGTAGGATATAAGATTTTTCTACTACATTTCTCTTTTTTCTATAGAAAGTAAAAATTGATTGGACACATTGGACACATTGGACAGGGCCATAAAAATAAGGGGCGTCAGGTGTCCAATGAAGCTGTGGGCCATTGGACACATTGGACACAAGGTCTGGGCTGACACAGAGCGCTGCAAAAAAAACTTACCGCACGATCTGCGCCAGCGCTAAACGCTCACTCCGCGACGATCTGCGCCAGCGTTTCGACGGCCTCCCGGCAGCGCTGCTCGTAGGCCGCGCGTGTGACGTAGGCGCCGGTCGCTCCTGTAAACACTTGCCCGGAGACGTGGCCCAACACCAGCTTGATAACCGTCTGATCGTACCCAGCGCTGGCAAGCGCGCTGGCGGCTGAGCGGCGCAGATCGTGCAGACGAAAATCAGCCCACGCCAGCTTGCGGCGTATCTGCGAAGGCAGATTGCCGGCATCGTAATAGCCCAGCTTCGTGCCTGCACGCAGGGCCGGGAAAACGTGCGTCTCATCGCCATGCGGGCGAAGGCCGTTGATCAGCTCGACCGCCGCGCCAGAGAGGTAGACGATCCTCGCCTCGCCCGTCTTCACCCTCTCCGCGCTGAGCGTGATGAGCCGCTGAGCCAGATCGATCTCGCCCCATCGCAGGCCAGCGATCTCGTCCTTGCGGCAGGCCGTCAGGCAGAGCAGGCGAACGACTCCCGCCGGTCGAATGCCCATCGCTTCCGCCGCGCTGATCACTTGGCGAAGCTCGTCTGGGCTGAACACTCTCGAGCGGGCGGCTGGTGGCTTAACGCGGATGCGGGCCGCGATGCCTGCTTCGACGTATTCGCGATCAGCGAGCCAGTTAAGCGTGGAGCGCAGCAAGCGGATGCCCGCAGCGCTAACGGCCTTTGTCTTCGTCGCGCTGAGCGTATCGACGACCGCCAGCACGTCAGCCCGTCGCAAATCGCTCATGCGCAGATGCCCCACGAGCGGCGCTAGATCGCGCGCCCAGTGGCCTCTGATGGCCTCGGGCCGCGCTAGGTTCGGCGCGACGTGGCGAGCAAAGTGAAGCTCGAAGCCCTCCTGCACCGTTACAGCCTCTGAGAGGGCTTTCTGTGGGGATGAAGCATCGCCAGCTGGTCGTCTATCATCCGCAGCGCGCATGCTCTGTAAACGTGCTTCCAGCACGCTCTGCTCGCTGCCGTCCCTTACACTAGCGACGTATGCGCGGGCGTCTGCCAGCCCCATCGATGGATATGAGCCGAACGTTTCGATCCTACGCTTACCGTCGATCTGCACGCGCAGTATCCAGCTTGTCCCGCGTTTGCCCTTACGCACGCCAAGCCCAGGGCAGGCAGCGTCCCATAGCGTTACGTTCGGCTTGCCCGCCGGAATCCTGAGAGTATCGACTGCCCGAGCAGTCAAGGCTTTGGTAGTCATTGATAATACCTTTCTAGCGCTGCTCAGCACGCGTGCGATGCTTGCGCCACGTCTTGAGCCATTTTGAGCCAGAATCCCGCGCTTTGGCGTATCAACAGGATAGCAAGGCGCGATCAGCTCGACGAGAAAAAATCGAGCAAACCTTTGTATGTAAATAGTTATTTGATGCTCACTCGTGCTGGCTCGTGTCGGCTCGTGCTGGCTCACCTGCCTACGTGATACGATTTGTAATCAGTAGGTCCGCGGTTCGAGTCCGTGTGGGGGCACCACTTCCCAAGTTAAGGCATTGGTTTTGCTGAAAAGTTTCGGCGCTATTGTCATGTGCGGCGCGATCAGCGGCGGCGCGGCGCGTGAGCAAGTATTTCGGAGTGCGCTGTGCGCAGGTCGGCCGCTCGTGGGGCTGAGTGCGGTCGTGGAGCGAGTCAGGAGACCGCGGCGTGCGGGCAATCCGGTCTGAGACGACCGGTCGTCTTTTCATTGACTGAACATGGCGGCCGGGTGATTGCCTGTCCGCCCATGTCCGGTTTCCAATCTATCGAAACCAATTCTTAACGAAATTCCTTTTACACAATGTCATCGATGGCCTGCGGTATCGACGGGTGTCGTGGCAATGCGCATCGCACCAGTGGGCATCGCACCAGTGGGCATCGAAGCAGGGCTTTTCAGAAGCGTGCATTCGTGCGCCATCGAGCGGGGCCGGGCTGCAGATCTGAAGGTGCCAGATGACGCGTTTGGGGTCCAAATACTGAACCATTGCGCTGCGTGAAGAGCGTGTTTCGAGGGGAGGTGACGATTTTACCGATCAGTCGTAGGGATCTTCTGTCCTTTGGCAGCACCTACCTCGTCGTGCCCCATAGCCTGCTTGCCGAGAGCGCCAAGCAAGACCTCTGGCAAGGGCGGGATATTCACGTCGCTCCGAGCGGAGACGACGCCGGTGGAGACGGGACGCTGTCGAACCCCTTCCGGACGCCCCGGATGGCGCTGCGGCACGCCCGGGCCGGGGATCGGGTGTATCTGCGGGCCGGCTTCTACGCGCCGTTCATCGTCGACCGCTCCGGGCAGCCAGGCCGGCCCATCACGATATCTGCCTTCCCCGGCGAAGAGCGCGAGGCGATCATCCGGGGCGATCTAGCGGCGCATCGGCTCTACGGCGGGGCGGGCGGGTCGCGCAGGGCGGTCGCGCGCAACGGCATCCGGGTCGCGTTCCAGTCCCATCTCGTTATTCGGAATCTGACCATTGAAGACTGCTCGGAGCGGGGAATTTACCTGCTGGGCGGGCCGGCGGGGGCACGATGCGGGCATCACGTGGTGTCGGGCAACCGCATCCGGCGCACCGGCAATGCCGGAATCATGGTGGCCGGCTATCCTCCGCGGGAACGCTATGCCAGCGAAGCGCGCCCCCGGATCGTCGATGTCGTGATCGACGAGAACGATGTCTCGGCGACGAACCTGCCGACCGATTTCTCAACCGGCGGCGGGCGCAATGAGGCGATCACGGTCACATCCTCCTGCGGTAATATCGTCACCCGGGGCAATCGTGTGCATGACAGCCGCCAATACGGAATCGACTACAAGGCCGGCGTCGACGGCGGAGAGATCTGCTTCAATTCGATCGAGAATATCGAGAGATACGGCATCTATCTCGATGCCGGGCGCAACTCGGTGCGGAATGTCGCGGTGCATTCGAACCATGTGGCAGGCTGCCGTATTGGCATCGTACTGGCCCGCGAGGCGGACGAGGCCGAGGCGCGCTATGCGGATTTGCCGCTTCACCAGTCGCTCGAGGACATCCGTGTTTACAACAACGTATTCCGCGGGATGGAGCGCGCCGGGATCTACTGTCAGCGCCACCCCGGAGATGGCCCGCATGGGACGATTTCCAATGTCAGGATCCGGTTCAACACCGTCTTCGATTGCGGACGCGCGCCCGGTTCGCACGCGGTGCGCTTGTCCGGATGGGCGGATCCGGACTGGCACGCGGCGGGTGTGGTGCGGGGCGTGGATTTTGTCGGCAATATCGTGTTCAGCCCGCGGGCACCCGCGAGGATCTTCGACAGGTTCCGCGGGCAGCCAGGCTTCGATGTCCGCCATAATTTCGTGACGCAGGATCCACAGTTCGTCGCATCGGAGCGAGGCAATTTTCTCCTGACCGAGCAGTCTCCGGCGCGCGGCTATGTCGAGGGGCGCTACGCCGCGGCCCCCTTCGACCTCTCGGCAGGAGGCGAGAAGCGCAGCAAGCCGGCCAATGCGGGGGCCTACTGACACAGGTGTGCGCCGTGAGCGGCGGTTGCGCCGACGACCGAAACAGCCCCGATAGAGCCTCCGGGCAAGAACGGGTCTGTGTGACGCTAAAGCGGGGAGGCCCGCGCTTTTCGGCGGGCTGGAACTGCAAAAGCAAACGACCCGCGCCGAGAGGCGCGGGCCGTGTCATCGTCGCGGATCTGATCGGCGGCTTAGAAATCCCAGTCTTCGTCTTCCGTCGCCACGGCGCGGCCGATGACGTAGCTCGAGCCCGAGCCGGAGAAGAAGTCGTGGTTCTCGCTGTCGGGGCTGAGCGCGGCGAGGATCGCCGGGTTGACCTCGGCCGCCTCGGGCGGGAACAGCGCCTCGAAGCCGAGGTTCTGCAGCGCCTTGTTGGCGTTGTAATGCAGGAAGGCCTTCACCTCCTCGGTCAGACCGATGCCGTCATAAAGCTCCTCGGTGTAGCGCGCCTCGATGTCGTAGAGCTCGAAGAGCAGGCCGAAGGCGTAGTCCTTCAGCTCCTGCCGGCGCTCGGGACTTTCCAGCTCCATACCGCGCTGGAACTTGTAGCCGATGTAATAGCCGTGCACCGCCTCGTCGCGGATGATTAGGCGGATCAGGTCGGCGGTGTTGGTCAGCTTGGCGCGGCTCGACCAGTACATCGGCAGGTAGAAGCCGGAATAGAACAGGAAGCTCTCGAGGAAGACGCTGGCGATCTTGCGCTTCAGCGGGTCGGCCTCGGGGGCGTAGGTCTCGAGCACGGCGCGGGCCTTGGCCTGCAGGTGCGGGTTCTCGTCCGACCAGCGGAACGCCTCATCGACCTCGCGGGTCGAGCACAGGGTCGAGAAGATCGACGAGTAGCTGCGCGCGTGCACCGCCTCCATGAAGGCGATGTTGGTCAGCACCGATTCCTCGTGCGGGGTGATGCAGTCGGGCATCATCGCCGGCGCGCCCACCGAGTTCTGGATGGTGTCGAGCAGGGTCAGGCCGGTAAACACCCGGATGGTCAGCTGCTTTTCGTGA
>NZ_JBYNAH010000342.1:0-3316 GCF_059781815.1 Salipiger sp.
GGCAGCGAGATGTTTTCGATATAGAGCTCGGGCAGCGACAGGCCGTATTCTGCGATGGTGGCCGAGATGCCGTCGGCCAGCATCTTGCCGAGTTCCTGCGTATTAGCCGCCATGTCGAGCACCGGGATGCCAGAGCCCGCGATCAGGCGCGAGAATTCCTGCACGATGATGTTGCGGATCTGGAAGCTGATCTCGTCCGAGGTGAACTCGCCATCGGTGCCGACGATTTCCGACAGGAAGCGCGCGGGGTCGGTGACCCGCACCGAGTAGGTGCCGAAGGCGCGCAGGCGCACCGGGCCAAACTCGGGGTCGCGGCAGATGATCGGGTTCTTGGTGCCCCATTTCAGCCCGTTGAACCGCGTCGTGTTGACGAAATAGATCTCGGACTTGAAGGGCGAGCGGAAGCCGTGATCCCAGTGCTGCAGGCTGGTCATGATCGGCATGTTGTTGGTCTCGAGCATGTAGAGACCGGGGGTGAACACATCCGCCAGCTGGCCCTCGTGCACGAAGACCGCTGCCTGCCCCTCGCGCACGGTGAGCTTGGCGCCGTACTTGATCTCGTGCCCCTCGCGCTCGAAGCGCCAGACCATCGTGTCGCGCGTGTTGTCGACCCAATGGATGACGTCGATGAATTGGCCGGAAAGGAAATCGAGAATGCCCATGGCGGTGCCCCGCTGAAACTGTGTCTGCCCTCAACTTAACCACGGCTTGGCCGGACACAAGCGGCGCCGGGCGGAAACCGCCGGGGAGGGGAGGGCCGGATCCGGACGGGCGCTGGCGGTATCCCTCCCGAAGGTGGGAAACCGCAGCCGGGCGGCCGCGGATCGGGGGCGCAGGGGCGCTAGCCGGCGCGAGGCGGACGCGCCAGCCTCACGCGGCAGAGGTGGCATGGTCGCGGGCGCCGGTGATCATCAGGTCGCAGACATAGCCGAGCAGCAGCGCCCAGGCCTTGCGGTCCGCCTCGGACCAGTCGGCGACGTGGTCTTGCAGCGTGTCGAGCAGCACCTCGGAGACCAGCGCATACTGATCCTCGGTCACGCCGTATTCGAGATGGCGCACGCCCAGTGCCTCGATCTCGGTCACCAGCATCTGAAGGTGGTCGAGCGACTGCACCAGCACAAGCACCATGTCGAAGAGCTTGTCCGACTGCGCCGACATGTCGTCAGGAAACATCGCGCGCAGCTCCGGCGCGCGGTTGAAGAGCCGCTCATAGAAATCCCGTGTCAGCGCGCTGCTGGCAAGGCGCAGCCGAAGGGCGCTGGAGAGCACCTGCTGTTTCGTGGCGTTGTCGAACATCGTTTCGTCCCGGTCATGCAGGGACGGTGCTACGCCGCAGAGGTGAAGACCCGGTTAAGTCTGGCTCAGGACGGGCCGCCCACCAGCTCTGCGGCGCGCGGCGTGACGATGGGGCGGACCTCGTCGGCATCCATGCCCGGCTTTACCGCTGGGTCATAGAGTAGTTTGAGCAGCATTTCGTCATGCGTGGTGAGCAGGGCGAACTCGTCGTCATCGTTGAAGATCGACGGGCGGGCCTGCGGGGAGTCGTTGCCGAGGCCCAGCCCCTGCGCCATTTCCTCGTGAATGCAGGAGCGGCGCAGCAGGTCGGGGTGCTCGGAGCGGATCACCGCGATGGCCTGTCCGTAATCGTAGCCGCCCGGCGTCTCGGAAAACGCGATCACCAGACAGTGGATCGAGCGCGGCAGGTTGTCAAAGATGGCAAGCGAGGCGGGGTTCACATCGGGGACCAGCGCCCGGATGCGCGGTGCGATCTCGGCCTTGTCGTCTTCGGACATGAAGAGCACGTGAAAATTCGTGCCGCTCTCGCTCATTGCGATGGGGTGACCGCTGACATTGGCCAGACGGCGCACGTATTGCGACACCATGTTGATATCGGGAACCCGCTGAGCCTCGGGGACGAGTTCGCCGAACTCGACCGCAACGCGCACCGGCTTGATCCACTTCTTGATGCGCCCGAGTTCGCCGCGCGACGGGCGCAACCCGGCGCCGCGCTCGTATTCCTCGGCCAGCGCGATGCGCTCGAAATTGCGCAGCAGCATGGTGTCGGTGAAGGGCGTATCCGGGCCGCCGCCATCGGTGCGCAGCAGGCCTTGGGCCAGCAGATCGGCCTGCACGCTGGCGTAGTAGGTCTCGAGATCGCGGCTCGCGAGCGAGCGCCGGCGCGGCGCTTGCGTCGGCGGCTCGGGCTTCAGCCCCTCCGGGCGTGCATGCGGGGGAACCTCGGTCTCGCGCGGCGCCAGCCGAGAGCTGTCGCAGGCCGTGAGGCCGGCGAGCAGCCCGAGGGCCAGTCCGATCTGGGACCAGCGCCCGCGCATGGCTCAGGCGCTTTTCGGCACGGCGGTGCCGGCATTGTCGCCGACGCCGTCGCGGCGCGCCTTGGCGGAGGCGAGCGTGTCGCGCAGCTCGTGCTCCATCTTCTTGAGGTCTTCCTCGGCGGCGGCGCGCTTGGCCTTGCCCTCGTCGGCGATCTGAAGGCTTTCCTGGATGGTGGCGATCAGGTCGGCATTGGCCTGCTTCACCGCCTCGATGTCGAAGACGCCGCGCTCCATCTCGGTGCGGATCGCCTTGTTGCTCTCGCGCAGGTTGGCGGCGTTCTTGGTGAGCAGCTCGTTGGTCAGGTCGTTGGCATCGCGCACCGCGGCGGCGGCCTCGGCCGAGCGCTGGATGGTGACCGCCTGCGCCAGCTGGGTTTCCCAGAGCGGCACGGTGTTGACCAACGTCGAGTTGATCTTGGTGACGAGGCTCTTGTCGTTCTCCTGCACCAGCCGGATCGAGGGCAGGGACTGCATCGTCACCTGTCGCGTCAGCTTGAGATCGTGCACCCGGCGCTCGAGATCGTCGCGGGCGGCGCGCAGGTCGCGCAGCTCCTGCGCCTTCATCACCTGATCGTTCTCGGCGGCGGCCTGAACCTCGGTCTCCTTGGCGGGGATGTCGTTGCTGTCGAGCTCCTTCAGCTTCTCCTCGCCGGCGGCGATGTAGAGCGCCAGTTCGTCATAGAAGGTGAGCGTCTTGTCGTAGAGCAGGTCGAGCGACTTGATGTCCTTCAGCAGCGTGTGCTCGTGCTTGAGCAGGCTGTCGGTGATGCCGTCGATCTGGCCCTGAACTTCCTCGTAACGGGCGGTGAACTTGGCGAAGGGCGCGGCGCGGCCCAGCAGCTTCTCCCACCAGCTCCGGTCACGGCGTACGTCGAGCTCGGAGATCGAGAAGCCGCGGATCGTGGTGACGATGTCGCGCAGGCTGTCGCCGGCGGGGCCGACATCCTTGTTGCGCACCCCGTCGAGCATCGCCTGGCTGATTT
>NZ_JBYNAH010000049.1:0-25686 GCF_059781815.1 Salipiger sp.
CGCGACACCGACCTGCGACAGCTCGCCGGTCGCGTAATCCTCGACCCAGCGGCTCAGGCCGCCCTTGTCCGGGTCGCGGTCGAAGGCGGTCTGGTAGAGACGGAAGATCTGTGCGGTCTCGACCTCGAGGCTCGAGCTGTTCTCGAAATCGCCGTAGATCATATCGTCGCCGCCACCGCCGCCGATGTTGTCGGCGCCACGATCCCCGTAGAGCGTGTCGTCACCGCCGGCACCGCGGAGGATGTCATCGCCCATGCCCCCGGAGGCCCAGTCGCCGATCATGCCGGTCGAGGCGTTGTCCAGCCCCTGATCGCCATCCGCCCAGGTCCCGGTATGGATCTCGTCGTTCCCGGCGCCGCCGTAGATCGTGTCGGCACCGTCGGCGTTCACATCGAACATCGTGCCAACCGCCTCGGACACCCGGCTGTCGTCGTCGCCGGTGATGATGTCGTCGCCGGCACCGCCATGGATCATGTCATCGCCGGCGCCGCCGGCATAGCCGTTGTCGTAATCGTCGAGCGTCAACGCACCGGAGGCACCGTTGTCGGCCGCATCCGCCTGGTTCTGATCATCGGCCCCGGCCCGGAGGTCATCGTCTCCGCCGGCGCCATAAAGCACGTCGCGCCCGGCTCCGCCGGTAAGCGTGTCGTTGTCGGCGCCGCCATTGATGCTGTCATCGCCTGCCTGGCCATCGACCATGTCGTCTCCGAGACCGGCATCGTAGAGGTCGTCACCGTCCCCGAGCATCGTCATCGTCGATGCCAGCATGCGCTGCTCGCCCAGCAGCTCCATGGCCTCTTCGAAAGTCGCGGCTTCGATATCTCCGGCCGCCGCGGGCAGGATCGGGATATAGCCGTTCTCGCCGCCATCGACCTCGCCTCCGGTGCCCTCGCCAATGCCGTCCGGCACCTGGACACCATGGATGACGATCTCGCGCAGCGTGAGCGGCATCAGATCGGCCGCGGTGTAATCCGTCATCGAAACCGGGCTGAAGAAATTGCTGTCATCGGTCAGGTCGTAGCTCTGCACGAACGACAGGGTTCCGTTCTCGTCCGCCATCGGCATTGCGCCGGCCTCGGGCGAAACCAGCGGCAGCAGCACGTCGCCATATCGGCCAAGGCCTTCCAGCACTTCGACCATGCCATCGAGATCGGCGTCATCCGCCAGCGTCGGCGCGGTCGAGTCGATGGGGGTGCCGTCCTCGTCGAACAGCCCGTGCACATGCTGCACGTGGGTTTGCGACGGCGTCAGGCCAGTACCCGCGATCGCCACGTTGAGATAGGAGGATCCGTCTTCGTCGGTCTCCATCGCGATGATGGCCGTCGCATTCACGCCGGAACTGTTGAGCGCGTCGAAATCAACGGTCCAGAACGCGTCTGCGCGCGAGAGAAAGGTTTCGAACGAACTGTAGGACGAAGCCAGATGTGCCATAGGTGATCTCCTCTTTCATCATGGGTCACATCGAGTAGCCACGTAGCCCCGGCGGAATAGTTTCTGATTTGAGGTGAATAAATTAAATAAAGCCCGCTGCGCTGGTCTTGAGAGGACGTCGGTGAGGCACGGATTTCGCGGCACCCTCCGGAAACATCAACGGAAGCGGCAGGAGGAGAGCGGTTGCCCCGGGGCGGGGGTCAAGCCACCTCGGGCTGCAGCCTTCAGTGATGGACCGAAGACCCTAAGGTGTCGAAGACTGTCGCAACGCGCCTTGAGTGCCCGGCCAGGGCTGGACCGTCTCGCGTATGCGCGGTCGGTGTCGCGGCTTGCTCGTTTTCGGCAACGACGTGAGCCGGATGGCTCCGGGCCACCGTCATGCGAAGCGGCGTCGCCGCGGCACCGAGATGGCGCCGCGGTTCGCCCCCGGGACGCTACATCATTCCCGGCAGCCAGAGCGAGAGCTGTGGCAGCGCCACCAGCAGGCCGAGCGTCACCAGCATGGCGAACCAGAACGGGATCACGCCCCAGAAGATCTCGCTCAAGGGCACGTCGCGCGCCACCGACTTTACGATGAACACGTTGATCCCGACCGGCGGCGAGATCAGCCCCATCTCGAGCGTCAGCACCACCAGCACCCCGAACCAGATCGGATCGATGCCGAGCGACAGGATCACCGGCATGAAGATCGGCAGGGTCAGAACCAGCATCGCCAGCCCCTCGAGGAAGCAGCCGAGCACGAGGTAGATCGCGAGGATCAGGATCAGCGTGCCATAGGTCCCGAGATCGAAGGCGACGAGCATCCGGCTGACTTCGGCCGGCAGGTGGCTCAGCGCGATGAACGGGTTGATCAGGTGCGCCGCCATCAGGATCAGCATGACCGAGGCGGTGGCGGTGACGCTGCTGCGCGCCGCCTGCCAGAAGCTGCGCAGGTCGAGCGTGCGGCTGATCGCGCCGATGGCGATGACCAGTGCCGCGCCGACGCCCGCGGCTTCGGTGGGCGAGAACACGCCCGTGTAGATGCCGCCGATGGTCAGCAGGATCACCACGAGGATCGGGATCGCGCCGAGAAACGCCCGACCCTTCTCCGACAGCGTGGTGGACGGGCCCTTCGGTCCCAGCGCCGGCTTGAGGGCGCAAAGCAGAAGCACGGTCAGCAGGAACAGCGTCAGCAGCAGGATGCCGGGAATGACCCCCGCCATGAACAGCCGGCCGATGCTCTGCTCGGTCAGGATGGCGTAGATCACGAAGCCGGTGGAGGGCGGGATCAGGATGCCCAGCGTGCCGCCCGCCGCCACGACGCCGGTGGAGAGGCGCGGGCTGTAGTCGAAGCGGTCCATCTCGGCCAGCGCGGTGCGGCCCATGGTCAGCGCCGAGGCCACCGAGGAGCCCGAGAGCGCCGCGAAGCCACCGCAGCCGATCACCGTCGCCGCCGCGAGCCCGCCGCGCACCTGCCCGATGGTGGCATAGGCGGCCTCGTAGAGCCGGCGGCTCATGCCGGTCACGCTCGCCACATTGCCCATTAGGATGAACAGCGGCACCACGATGAGCTCGGAATTGGAGGCCAGCGCGAAGGTCTCGGAGGCCAGCAGGCCGGTGGCGGCCTGCAGCCCGTTGAGGATCCAGATCCCCGCGAAGCCCACGGTGAACATGGCAAAGGCCACCGGGATGCGCAGCAGCAGCAGGGCAAGCAAGAGCACGAAGCCCGCGCCGCCGATCAGAACCGGGCTCATGATGTCTCTCGCTCGGGATGGGGGCGGCGCGGGGTGATCAGCGCGCGCAGGATCAGCGCCTGCGCGGCCACCAGCGACAGCGCGCAGAGCGCGTATTGGAACCACGCCGTCGGCAGGCGCAGAAGGTTGCTCGACAGGTTCAGCATCTGGCTCAGCTGCGCGCTCTTGAAGACGGCGTAGGCGATCGCCACGAAGATCCCCGCGCCAAGCAGGCCGGCGACGAGATCGATGGCGCGGTTGAGGCGCGGCGACATGCGCGGCTCGAGGATATCGACAACGATATGCCCGTCCTCGCGGCCGCAAAGCGCCATGCCGCCGAACACCACGATGACCATGGTCATCATCACCAGATCCTGCGCGCCGTAGAGCGGCATGCCGAAATTGCGCCCGATCACGTCGATGACGATCACCGCGACCACGAAGAGCAGCCCCAGCGTGCCGACGATCGCGGAGAGGCTGATCAGCCCCTCCGCAAACCTGTGCAGGGCGCGCATCACTGGCCCTGGATCGCGGCCAGCGCCGCTTCGCCGCCGACCTCGGCGACATAGGCGTCGGTCACCTCGGCGAGCGCATCGTCGAAGGCCTTGCTCGCGGCTTCGTCGAGATCGTTGACGGTGATCGCGTCCGAGCTGCGGGCCTCCTCGAGCGCCTTGTCGGCGGTGGCGACCCAGGCCTCCTCGGTCATCTTCGAGATCGGCTCGCCCTTGATCGCGTCGAGCGCCGCGCGCGCCTCCTCGGAGAGACCGTCGTAGGCGGCCTTGTTCATCACCGTGTAGAAGGTCAGGCGACCGAGGTTCGGCCCGGTGGTGACGGAGCTGACAACCTCGTTGAGCTTGAAGTCCGACAGCACCGAGGCGCCGCTGACCAGCCCGTCGATCAGGCCGGTCTGCAGGCCGTTATAGACCTGCGTCATCGGCAGCTGCACTGGCGTCGCGCCGAGCGCTTCCATCGCCTCGGCGGCGATCGAGCCGGCAACGCGGATCTTCAGGCCGCTGAGATCCTCGGGGCTCAGCACCTCGCGTTCCTTCATCATCAGCACGTTGGGCTCGGCACCCCAGAGCGCGATGGCCTCGGTCATCGGGAACTCGCCCTTGAGCTCGCCCTCGAAGGCGCGCCAGAGCGCCGCGTAGCCCGGCTCCTCGAGCGGCAGCGCGCCCGGCAGTTCGACGATCAGCGTCTTGGGGAACTGCGACGAGGTATAGCCCGGCAGACCCCAGCCCATGTCGGCGGTGCCCTGCAGGATGCGGACATACTGGTCGGCGGGCCCGGCGCCCAGCTCGCCGCCATGGAAGGCGCGCAGGCTCGCGCCGCCTGCCCCGCTGCCGTCGAGCGCCTCGGCCAGCGGCTCGATCTGCGCTGCGGTGATAGTGTGGAACGGCGGTGCCCAGTTGGCGTATTTCAGCTCCTGGGCCTCGCTCGAGACCGCAAGGCTCGCGGACAGTGCCGCGCCCAGGGTGAATGACGTGATCTTCATGGTTCTCCTCCCGTTTGAACCTTCTTGAAAAGCCCGCGCCGCTTGGGCGGCACGGCCCAATGCTGTCTCAGGCGGCGATGGCCTCCTTGAGCGCGTCGAGATCGCCCGATCCCCCCGGCCCCAGAAGCTTGCGCGCCTTCATGTGGGCCCGCGCGTTGTTCACCGTCTCGACCGCAGCGAGGCCGGCGGCATCGAACCGCGCGACCAGCCCCTCCGAGACGACCTCCTCTGTCGCCCCGGGGCCGGCGAAGCCCGCGATCTGCAGCTTCTGATCGCCCTGATCGGACCAGAACCACGGCAGCGCCTTGTAGTCTGCGTGATCCCCTCTGGCGATGCGCGCGGCGATCAGCCTTGCGTGGTCGGTCGCGGCCTGAACGCTTTCCAGCCGCACCATCGCGCCGCTGCGCGGATCGGGGAAGCAGGCGCAATCGCCAAGCGCCGAGATCGCCGGATCCGAGCTTTGCAGCTGCGCATTGACCGTCACGCCGTTCGAGGTCTCCAGCCCGGCGGCGGCGGCGAGCTCGGTATTGGGGCGCACGCCGGCGGCGAGCAGCACGAAATCGGCATCGACCCGCGTGCCATCGTTGAGGCTGACGCCCGCCGTGTCGATGCCAATGGCGGCACGGCCCAGATGCAGAGCGACGCCGCGGGCGCGGTGCCAGTCTTCGAAATGCCGCGACATGGAGGGGGACACCGCCCGCGCCATCAGCCGCGGCGCCGCCTCTATGACGCTGACCTCGTGGCCGAGCTTGCGCGCCACGGCGGCGAACTCGAGCCCGATGAACCCTCCCCCGATCACCGCGATGCGCCGGGGCGTGGCCAGCGCCGCGCGCAGCCGGGCGGCATCTTCGAGCGTGCGCAGATCGCAGGCCAGCTCCAGCCCGTCGATGGGCGGGCGCAGGTTGCGGGTGCCGGTGGCGAGGATGAGATGATCGTAGCCCAGCCGCCGGTTGGCCCCGGCGATCTCGAGCCGCACTTCGCCGGCGCTGCGGTCGATCTCGAGCACCCTGGTGCCGGGCACGTACTCAACCTGCTTGCTCTCGAAAAAGCTCGCAGGCCGCAGCACCGGCGCCTCGGCCTTGCCGTCCTGCAGATAGGCCTTGGAGAGCGGCGGGCGCTGGTAGGGCAGCCCGGGCTCGGCCCCGACCAGGGTGATGCTGCCGTCGAAACCGTTCTGGCGCAGGCTGATCGCGGCCTGAAGCCCGCCCTGCCCGGCTCCGACGATGACGACGCGCTCAGAGCTCACAACTGCTCCTCCGGCAGGTGCACCACCAGCCCGTCGAGCGACGGGTCGAGATTGATCTGGCAGGACAGGCGCGAGCGCTCTGTGACCTCGGAAGCCGCACCCTCGAGCATCTCGTCCTCGTCGTCGGAGCGCGCGCCGGTCTTCGCCTCCCATGCCTCGTCGACATAGCAGTGACAGGTGGCGCACATCATCGAGCCGCCGCATTCGCCGACGATGCCCTCGACATCGTTCGACACCGCGGCCTGCATCACGCTGGTGCCCTCCTCGGCCTCGATCACCGTCTCGGTCCCGTCATGGGCGACATAGGTCACCTTGATCATCGTCGTCTCCTCCTCGAAAGTCGTGGCGCTGCCTGGCTCAGTTGAGCACCACCGGCAGGTTGATCGGCCCGCGGAAGCCGAAGCCCTTCCAGACGACCTCGTCCGGGTTCGGCAGGGTCATGTTGGGGAAGCGGTCGAACAGCATCGGCAGGATGATCTTGCCGACCGTGCGCCGCGCCACATGGGCGCCCGCGCAATGATGCGGGCCGTTACCGAAGGCCTGATGCGGGTTCTTGTCGCGGAACACGAAGAACGACTCGCCGTCCTCGTAAAGCTCCTCGTCGCGGTTGGCCGAGGCCTGAATGGTCATCACCGTGTCGCCCTTGGGGATCTCGTACCCGCCAAGCTCGGTGTCCTCGGTGACCAGCCGCGAGCTCGCCTGGATCGGCGCGACCCAGCGGATGCCCTCCTCGAAGGCCTTGTCCCAGGCATCCTGCGCGCGGACCTCGGCAAGCTGGTCGGGATTGGTCAGAAGCCCGTAGAGGATCGTCGCCAGCGCATCGCGCGGCTCGTTGATGCCGCCGCCGATGGCGATCTTGATATTGGCGTGGATCTGGCTCATCGGGATCGGATCCTCGGCGGTCAGCATCAGAGCATAGGCGGAGCCATCGGGCTCGGCGCGGCGCATCGGCTCGAGCGCGGCGAAGAGCGCGTCCATCTCGTCATTGGCAGCGTCGGAGGCCGCGAAGGGCTCGGGCTTCCAGCCGAAATTCCCCGCCCCGTCGATCAGCAGCTGCGACCAGCGCATCATCTGCTCGTCGCTGGCCTCGGGGATGCCAAGGATATGCGCGAGGATGCGCGCCGCCAGCGGGCCGCAGAGATCGGTGAAGAGATCCACCGTCTCGCCGCGCGGCAGCCGGGAAATGTACTCCTCGGCGAGCTGCTCGTAAAGTGGCCCCCAGTCCGACTTGATCCGTTTCGGCGTCAGCGCCTTGGAGATCGCCTTGCGCTCGACGAAATGCGCCTTGCCATCCTTGCGCATCAGCGTGTGCGCCCGGAAGGCCGGCTTCATCGGGGTCTTGGGGTCGTCGCTGCTGAACAGCTCGGGGTTGTCCTTGACCGCCTTGGTCAGCGCCGCCTTGGTGAGCAGCGTCCGGCCCGTGGAGGCGACCCGCAGCACCGGGCTCTCGGCGCGCAAACGGCGGTAGATCGGATAGGGATCCGTGCTCAGTTGGTCGAGCGTGATCGATCCGTCAAGCGGTGCCAGTGCCATGAACTCCTCCCAAAGTTCTCCTCTGGGGGCACTGTAGAAAACCGCAGGCTTGCCAAGCAATGCGATGGAATGGTTACCTTCCATCGAATAATTCGATGGACACCCAGCCGACGCGAGGTCTTCCCATGGCGCAGCCCAACGCCGACCCCTTCAGCATCGACTTTGCCGCGCTGAACCTCCTGCGCGTCGTGCACGAGCTCGGCTCCTTCACCGCCGCCGCCGAGAAGCTCAACGTCAACCAGTCCGCGGTGAGCTATACCATCGCCAAGCTGCGCGCCTGCTTTCACGATCCGCTCTTCGTCCGCGAGGGCGGGCGGCAGGTGTCGACCGACCGCTGCGAGGAAATCCTCGCGCGCTCGCTGCAGATGCTGGGGACGCTCGACGAGATGCTGCAACCCGATGCCTTCGATCCCGGCAGCGCTACGCAGAACGTCACCATCGCCTGCAATTACTACGAGCGCGTGCTGCTGATCCCGGCGCTGGTCAACGCGATCCGGCGCGAGGCGCCGGGAATGACCGTCAAGGTCATCAACGCGCTTGGCGACGGCCATCTGCGGCTCCTGAACCGCGAGGCCGATGTGCTCATCGGCCCGTTCGCCCGCTCGGAATCCGGCTTCCATTCCCGTCGGCTCTATGTCGAGGAATACGCCTGCCTGATGGATGCCGCCCACCCGCTGGCCGACGCCGCGCTCGATATCGACAGCTATCTCGGGCTCAACCACGTGCTGATCGATTACGGCGGCGGCTGGCAATCCGCCTACCTGCGCGAGCTCGAGGCGGCGGGGCACCGGATCGCACCGGTGGTGATCGCGCCGAGCCCTGCCGGGCTCGCGACGCTGATCGCCCAATCCGATCTGGTGGCGACGGTGCCGCGGCGGTTGGGGGAGTTTAATTCGGACCGGCTCAGGGTCACCGAGTGCCCCTTCCCGGGGCGGTTCGACGTCTCGCTGGTCTGGGCGGCGCATACCAACGCCTCGGCGATGCATCGCTGGCTGCGCGAACTGATCTGGCGCATCGCGCGCCCCTGAAGGCGCAGGCGCAGACATCGAACGCCGCAAAAAGACGCCCCGTCCCCTCGCGGAGACGGGACGCCTGCGACAGTCCCGGCGTTTATTTCAGTGCGTCGGCGAAGAAGCTCTCGATCTTGGCGAAGGGGATCTTCTCGACCTTCTCGTAGAGATCGACGTGGTTCGAGCCTTCGACCAGATAGAGCTCCTTGGGCTCGGACGCATCCTTGTAGACGTCTTCCGAGAAATACAGAGAATGCGCCTCGTCCCCGGCGACCAGCAGGATCGGACGGCCCGCCAGCCAGTCGAGATCCTGCAGCAGCGCGAAGTTCATCCAGCTCGGCGTCGAGGTCATGGTGAACTGGGTGATCGAGCGCGGGTGATAGCCGCGCGGACGCGAGTAGAATGCACCGAACTCCGCACCCACGGGGTTTTCCTCGGCATCCCACGCGAGCGGCGCGCCGCGGTCGGTAAGCGCCGGCTCGCCGGTTTCGAAATCCGCCCAACGCTGCTCGGCCAGCGTCTTGAGCGTGGCGAGGCGGTCCGCATCGCTCAGGCTGTCGCCGAAGCCCATCTTCTGCATCCGGCTGATGTCATACATCGAAACGGTGGCCACCGCCCTGATGCGCGGGTCGATCTTGGCCGCCGACAGCGCGAAGCCGCCCGAACCGCAGATGCCGATGGCGCCGATCTTCTCGCGCGACACGAAGGGGCGGGTGCCGAGGAAATCGACGCCGGCCACGAAATCCTCGACCATCTGGTCGGGCGAGGACAGGTGATGCGGGTAGCCCTCGGAGGCGCCGTTATAGGCCGGATCGAAGGTCAGCACGACATAGCCCTTCTGGGCCAGCTCGTTCGCATAGATGCCCGGGCCCTGCTCCTTGACGCCGCCATAGGGCGCGCCGACGATGAGGGCCGGGTACTGCTTGCTCTCGTCGAAATCGGCGGGGCGGTAGAGGTCGGCGGAGAGGCCGAGGCCATAACGGGTCTCGAAAGAGACCGGGGTGCGGGTGACGGTCTCGGAAAGCGCGAAGATGTAGTTGTCGGCAGACATGTCGGAAGTCCTTTCAAGGTTTGATCGGTCGCGCCCCGGGGAGGTCCGGGGGCGCGGGGTATGAAGCGGGCGCCGGTCTCGGGCCCGTCGGTGAGAGAGCAGCGGCGCGGTTGTCAGCCGGACCGGTCGAGGCGCGCCATGAAGGCCCCGTCGCGGAGCAGCGCGTCGATCGGGCCGTCGAAGGCGCCAAGCCGCACGAGGCCGCTGGTGGCCGGGAACGGCTTGTAGAAGATCGCCAAGTTGCCCCACGGCGCGTAGAGCGTGATGTCTCCGGCCTTGGCGGCGTAGCGCGCCGGCGCGCCGGAGGTGTCGAGCTTGCGCGGCAGATCCGCGACCTTCTCGATGCCGTGGTAATCGCTCAGGCTCAGCTCGAGCGGCAGCAGCGACGCGAAATCGCGGCCCACCACGCTGTCGTTGAGCGTGGCGCGGAGCGTGATGTCTCCGATTGTGACGGTGATCGCGGTCATTGCGGGCATCCTCCCTGCGAGGCGGAGTGGCGTGGCGGGGAAGCCGGCGCCGCCCCTTTGATGACCAGAAACCTATCCGCTGGGGGAGAAAGGTTTAGCCCCTGCATATTTCTCCCTCACATGAACAGGGATCATCAATCCCATGGGAACACCGTGCCGGCTTCCGCGTTGCCGCGTGCCCCGGTCTTGTCGTGACCTCTCATGAGAGCGCCTCATGAGCGGCAACGGATCTCCGGCATTATCCTTACTCCGCCTGCGCTTATCTCGATGGCCAAGGGCGCGGGTCTTGCCGCGCATCCCAGGCCTTCCGGCCGCCTCTCACACCCAACGGAGACGACCAGACATGACACGCACCTTCACCGCAGCCGCCCTCGTGCTCGCCACGGCAGGCTTTGCCTCGGCGCAGGAAATGACCCAGACCACCGGCCTCGAGCGCGGCGGCCAGATCGGCAGCGACGAGACCTTCACCGGAACCGTCTTCGTGGCCCCGGTCTTCGGCCCCAACATGAACGATGTCAGCGCCGGGGAGGTGATCTTCATGCCCGGCGCGCGCGCGGCCTGGCACACGCACCCGATCGGCCAGTATCTCGTCGTGACCGCCGGCACCGGCTGGTACCAGGAAGAGGGCCAGCCCAAGCAGATCATGCGCACCGGCGACGTTGTCTTCGCGCCGGCGGGCGTGAACCACTGGCACGGCGCCACCGACACCACCTCGGTCACCCACTACGCCATCCAGGCGGCTGAGGACGGCTCTGCCGTGAGCTGGGGCGCCCTGGTTTCCGACGAGGATTACCTCGGCGAGTGAGACCCGCCCCCATTGTGCGGCCCCGGAGCGGGGCTGCACAATCGGTGGACGCGATGAATCCTGCACATATATAACCGGAGGAAGATCCCCATTCCGATACTCAGCGGCGACCCCTCCAACATGATCCGAGAGAACATCAACGACCTGATCGCGCTGGCCGCCGTGGCCGAGGAGCGCAGCTTCACCAAGGCGGCGGCGCGGCTCAACGTCTCGCAATCGGCGCTGAGCCACGCCATCAAGGGGCTGGAGCAGCGGCTCGGGCTGCGGCTGCTGACCCGCACCACGCGCTCGGTGGCGCCGACGCTCGAGGGCGAGGACCTGCTCGCCACCCTCAACCCCTGCTTCGAGAAGATCGAGGCGCGCCTGCAGGCGCTGAACGATTCCCGCGATCAGCCGACGGGCACGGTGCGGATCGTCGCGGTCGAGTATGCCATCGAGTCGATCCTCTGGCCCAAGCTCTCGCCGGTGCTGAAGGAACACCCTGCGGTCAATGTCGAGCTGGTGATGGATTACGGCTACACCGACCTCGCCTCGTCGCAATGCGATGCGGGCGTGCGCTATGGCGAGCAGGTGAGCGAGGGCATGATCTCGATGCGCATCGGTCCGGACGAGCGCATGATCTGCGTCGGCGCGCCGGAGTATTTCGACATCAATGGCACCCCCGGCGAGCCTGCCGAGCTGAGCGCGCATCGCTGCGTGAACCTGCGGCTCTCGACCCATGGCGCGCTCTACGCCTGGGAATTCGAGGATGCCGAGGGCAACGAGATCCGGGTCAAGGTCTCGGGCCAGACCTGCTTCAACACCATCAATCCCGTGCTGCGCGCGGCGCTCGACGGGCACGGGCTGGCGCTGGTGCCGGAGCGTCTGGCCCAGCCGCATCTCGACAGCGGTGAGCTGCGCACCTGTCTCGACGAGTATTGCCCGTCCTTCCCGGGCTTTCATCTCTACTACCCGAGCCGCCAGCGCCCCTCCTCGGCCTTCGAGGTGGTGCTCGCGGCGTTGCGGGAGCGGCGCTGAAGATTGAAGAGGCGCGGTTCAGGTCATGGACTGACCGGCACCAAGGATGGTTGCGCAGCCGCAAATCTCTGAGCGGTGGGGCGATGAGTCAGCGTGCCTGTCCCGGACGAAGCGCCGCCTGCGGCGTGGTCCCATCGGCGCTGAGTGATCAGATGGACAGAAACCCGGGCCAACCGAAGGATGTCCGTCAGACCGCCGGCGCGAGAAAGGCCGCGCGGCGCTCCGACAGCGCGTCGCAGAGGTAATCGACAAACAGCCGGACGCGGCGCACCCGGCGCAGCTCGCCGTGCAGAAGGACCCAGGTTGAGCGCCGTTGATCGAGCTCCGTCCCCGGCACGCGTTGCAGCTCGGGGAAGACCGACGTCACCCAGGTGGCAAGAAAGGTCATCCCGGCGCCGGAGCGCGCGAGCTGCAGATGCATCTCCGGATCCGGCACGCAATGCCGCACCCTTGCCTCGGGAAACGCCGATCCAGCGATCATTGCGGCAAGCTCGGGCACATCGCCATAGCCGATCCAGGTCAGCCCGCGCCCCTTTCGGCCCGCCTCCGGAAGAGCGCGGTCGATATAGGCCCGCGAGGCAACCACACCGATCGGCAGGGGAAACATCTTCCGGCCCACCGCGTCGTCCTCGATCGTGGCGGCGTGGCGGATCGAGACATCCGTCTCGTTCCGGGCGATCGAGTCGAGCGAATAGGCGAGCCGAAGCTCGATCTCGATCTCGGGGTAAAGCGCGGCGAACTCGGCCAGAACTGGTGCCAGCAGGTAATGCGCCGTCATCGGATCGGCCGACAGCCGGATGCGCCCCGACGCCTCGCGGTCGAGCCCCTGCACCGCATTGAAGCCCTTGAGCAGAGCGGCCTCGGCCTCGAGCGCCTGCGGCAGCAGCCGTTGCCCTGCCGCTGTCAGCGACAGACCATCCGCGCCGCGCCGGAACAGCCGGGTGCCAAGCTGCGCCTCCAGCGCCTCGACCTGACGGCGCAGGGTTGCGTGGGTGCCCCCCAGCTGCTCCGCAGCCGCCCGGAGCGAGCCCTGTCGCGCCACCGCCAAAAAGGCGGGAAGGGATTTCCAATCCATCACCAACCGGATCGTTTTTGAACCATTGTGGTTTATCTTAGCCACTCCGCGGTTCGAAAAGAAACCTCTATTCCCCTTGGCACATCCCCGAACCCCAAGGAGATCTTCCATGATTGCGACCCGCACAGCCTGGCACATCCCGCGCTATGGCCGCCCGGAGACCCTGACGCCGGTCTCCCTGCCCATGCCCCGGCCCGGACCGACCGAGATCCTGATCCGCATCCGCGCCTCTGCCGTGACCCGGGCCGACGGCATGATGCGCAAGGGCGAGCCGCTCTTTGCCCGCCCCTTCCTTGGCCTCCGTCGTCCGCGCAACGGGCTCTCCGGCACCGGCCTGTCGGGCGAGGTGATCGCGGTCGGCAGCGCGGTCACTCGGTTCGCGCCGGGCTACGCGGTTTTCGGCGAGGCCGGGCTGCGCTTCGGCGCCAATGCCAGCCACATCTGCCTCGATGAGGGTGGGGTGCTGATGCCCAAGCCCGAGACGCTGTCGCATGAGGATGCGGCTGTGCTCTGTGACGGCGTTTTGACCTCGTGGCATTTCCTGCGCAACCTCGCCCGGCTCAAGAGCGGCGACCGCGTGCTGATCCTGGGCGGGGCCGGCAGCCTTGGCAGCGCGGCGGTGCAGATTGCATCAGGGCTTGGCGCCGAGGTCAGCGCGACCTGCAGCGCGCGCAACGCCGAGCTCGTGGCGTCGCTCGGGGCCAGCCGTGTGATCGACTACACCCGAGAGGACGCCCTGCGGCAGGGCGCCGGCTACGACGTGATCTTCGACGCGCTTGGTGTGGCGTCCTATTCCGCCGCCAGCGCGGCGCTGGCGGAGAACGGGCGGTACCTCTGCCCGGTCCTGACGCTGGGCCGCTTGCCAGCGCTTTTGCTGTCCGGCCTTGCGGGTGGGAAACGGGCCCTGTTCGCGGCCGCGGGCCTCGAAAAGCCGCAACGCCTTCGCGCCATGCTGGCCGAGATCCTGAACCTGATCGAGCAGGACCGTCTCGCCCCGGTGATGGACCGGATCTACCCGCTGTCGGACCTCGTCGAGGCGCATGCCTATGTGGAGGCCGGGCACAAACGCGGCAATGTCGTCGTCGTCTGACCGGCGCTGGCCGCGTGCTTTCGGTGCAAACGCCCTGACCGCCAATCATCGTGCGCGCCGAGACCCCGAGGCGCCCGGAGCGGCAAGCGCACCGGATGACGCCCTCGAGACACCCGGCCTGCGGCCGCCCGCGACCCGTCGCTCAGGCGGCGACGGCCCGCTTTGCGGTCGCCAGCTTGCCGGCGTAATCCAGCGCCGCCAGCATGTTGACGTGGTTCGCCTTGCCGGTGCCCGCGATGTCGAAGGCGGTGCCGTGATCGACCGAGCAGCGGTCGATCGGCAAGCCCAGCGACACGTTCACCGCGGTGTCAAAGGCGATGAGCTTGATCGGGATGTGGCCCTGATCGTGGTATTGCGCGATCACCAGGTCGAAAGCACCGGTATTGGCGCGATGATAGACCGTGTCGGCCGAGATCGGCCCGGTCACGTCGATGCCCTCGGCCTTGGCCATCTCGACCCCCGGCGTGATCTGCAGATCGTCCTCGCGGCCAAACAGCCCGCCCTCGCCGCAATGCGGGTTGATCCCCGCCACCGCGATGCGCGGACGCTCGAGCCCCATGCGGCGCAGGTGGGTGTGGCCGGTGCGGATGGTCTCGAGCACGCGCTCGGGGGTGGCGCGGTCGATGGCGTCCTTGAGCGACACGTGGGTCGAGACGTGCAGCACGTTGAGCGTCGGCGAGGCCAGCAGCATCCACGACGACTTGCAGCCGGTGAGATGCGCCAGCATGCCGGTATGGCCGTCATAGTGGTGCCCCGCCGCGTTCAGCGCCGCCTTGTTGATCGGCGCGGTAACGATGCAGGAGGCATCGCCGGCGCTGGTCAGCTCGACGGCCTTCTTGATATAGCGGAAGCAGGCTTCGCCACAGGCCTCCGACAGCACGCCGAATTCGCCCGGCAGCCCTTCGGTCGGGACGTCGATCACCTGGAGTGCGGCGGCGTCGCCGGCGCCTTGCGGTCGCAGCGCGAGGTCGAGCCCGCAGGCTTGCACGGCGCGCGCCATCGTGTCGGCATCGCCGATCACCGCGTAGCGGGCGCGCTCTTCGGGCGACAGCGAGGCCATCGCCTTGACGGTGACTTCGGCGCCAACGCCGGACGGGTCGCCCATGGTGATGACGATGGGTTGCTCTGACATCTTGGTCTCTCCGGATTTGCGTGCCGCGCCCTCAGCGGGCGGCGAGGGCGTCTGCGTTGAGCATGCGCGGCGGGGTCTCGCCCGCCAGCACCGCGTCGAGGCTTTCGATCACCATCAGCCCGACATTCTCGAGCGCTTCGCGGGTGTCGGCCCCGGAATGCGGGGTGAAAACGGCGTTGGGATGCGAGAACACCAGGTGCGTGGTGTCGGGCGGCTCTGAGACATAGGCGTCGATGGCGACACCACCGAGCCGGCCGCTCTCCAGCGCCTGCGCCACCGCGTCGAGATCCACCACCTCGCCGCGCGCGAGGTTGATGAGCTTGGCGCCCGGCTTGACCTGCGCCAGCGTCGCGGCGTTGATCAGCGCGGCGTTGTCGGCCCCTCCGAAGACGTGAAGCGAGACGTAATCCGACTGCGCCAGCAGCGCTTCGAGCGGCAGGAAGCTGACCCCGTGCTCGGCGGCGAAGGCCTCGTCGGGATACATGTCGGTGGCGACCACCTGCATGCCGAGGCCGCGCGCCAGCTTGGCGAGCCGCTTGCCGATATTGCCAAGCCCCACGATGCCGAGCGTCTTGCCGCCCAGCTGCGTGCCGATGCGACGGTCCCAGCCGCCGGAGGTTACCGAGGCGTGGCCCTGCGGGATCCAGCGCGCCATGGAGAACATCAGCCCCACGGCGAGCTCGGCCACCGCGTCGGCATTGGCCGCGGGCGTGTTGCAGACCGGCAGGCCGGCATCGGTGCAGGCGGGAATGTCGATATTGTCGACGCCCACGCCGTGCTTGATCACCGCGCGCAAGCCCTTGCCCTGCGCCAGCGTCTCCGGGGTCACCGGGACGAGCCCCACGACCAGCGCATCGGCGCGGCCGATATGCTCCGAGAGACCGCCATCAGGCTTGCCCGGATCGGCGCAGGTGATGAACTCCCAGCCGCGCTCGGCGATCAGATCCGGCACCCGGCCATGCTTGCCAAAGCCCGGAGAGGTGCTGACGATGACGGGTCTCGCGGCCATCAGATCAGCTCGTATGTCTTGAGGATCGCCTCGATCTGCTTGTCCTGCTCGGGATCGGGCAGCAGCGCCGGCTGGCGCGAGGCGCCGACGGAGGGATCCATCACCCAAAGCGCGCGCTTCACCAGCGCCGGCGGATAGCCGAGCTTGTAGAGATCGGTGCGGAAGCTGCCATAGGTTTCCTGCGCCTTGGCCGCGCCCGCCTCGTCGCCGGCATTGAAGCACGACACGATCTTGGCAAGCACCTCGGGCATGACGTTGCCAAGCCCCGAGATCGCGCCCTTGGCGCCGTTCTGGAAGGCCCAGTGCACGAGGTGGTCGGGCCCGGAATAGACGTCAAAGCCCTCTTCCTCGCGACCCACCGCCATATACTGCTCGAGGGTCTCCTGCGCGCCGCCCGAATCCTTGATGCCGGCGATGTTGGGGTGCTTTGCCAGCACCCGCGCGGTCTCGGGCTCGATGTGGTTCTGGGTGCGGGCGGGGATGTCGTAGAGATAGACCGGTGTGTTCACCGCGTCGGCGACGGTGGTGAAGTGGCGCACCAGCCCGTCCTGTGTGCAGGCGATGAAGAACGGCGTGATCACCGCGATGCCGTCGACGCCGATGCGGTCGAATTCGCGGGCCAGCGCCACGGTCTCGAAGGTGGCGGGCATGCCGGCGTTGACGATGACCTTGGCGCGGCCATCCACCTCGGCCACGACCTCCCCGGTCAGCTTCACCTTCTCGTCGAAGGTCAGCGCCGAGAAATCGCCGTTGGTGCCCGCGCACATGATGTTGTTGCCGGCGGCCACTTGGCGTCGCACCTGCGCGCGCGTGGCCTCATAGTTGATGGTCTCATCGTCGTTGAAACAGGTGACGAGGGCGACAAAGGCCTCTTTCTGCGAACTCATGCGAGGGCTCCTTGGTCAGATGTTTTGCGCGGCGCGGCGGCGCTGGATCGCGCGGGAGAGGAAAGGCCAGCCGGCGGAGAGCACGGTCAGTGCGAGGAACAGCAGCGTGATCGGCGTCGAGACGAAGGCGAGCACGTTGTCGTCGTTTTGCAGCAGACCGCGGCGAAGGTTGGATTCGAGCAGCGGGCCGAGGATCAGCGCGATGCAGAGCGCCGCCTGGCTGAAGCCGAATTTCTGCATCCCCCAGCCCAGCACGCCGAAGCCCACCATGGTGTAGAGGTCGACCGGGTTCAGGTTGATCGAGAACGCGCCGATGAAGCAGAAGACGACGATCGACATGGCCAGAAGGCGGCGCGGGATCATCAGGATGCGGCTGAAGAGCGGGATCAGCGCCATGCCGAAGATGAACATGAAGATCGTCGCGATGAAGGTGCCGCCGAACATGCCCACGACCACGTCGGGGTTGGTCTGGAACAGCATCGGCCCCGGCGCGAGGCCCTGGATCAGCAGGCCGCCCATCAGCACCGCGGTGACCACGTCGCCGGGGATGCCGAGCGCCAGCAGCGGGATCAGGGCCGCGGCGCAGACCGCGTTGTTGGCGGATTCCGTGGCCGCGATGCCGGGCGCGTAGCCGGTGCCGAACTTCTCCGGCGTCTTCGAGGCGCGGCGGGTCTCGTTATACGAGATCCAAGAGGCGGTGCCCGAGCCGGTGCCCGGCACGATGCCGATCAGCGTGCCGATGAGCGAGCCGCGGATCAGCGCGCCACGGCTCTCCTTCATGTCCGTGCGGCTGGGCCAGCGGCCCGAAACGCTCTTGATCGGCTCCTCGTCGGCGGCGATGCGCTCCATCTGGGTGAAGACTTCCGAAAGCGCGAAAAGGCCGATGAGCGCGGGGGTGAAGGCAAAGCCGGAGGCAAAGCCCTGAATGCCAAAGGTATAGCGCATCACGCCCGAGATAGGATCGGCGCCGACGGTCGAGATCAGGATGCCCAAGAGCCCCGAGATCGCGCCCTTGAGCAGGTCGCCCGAGAGCGAGGCGATGATGGTGAGACCGAATAGCGCCAGCGCGAAATACTCGGGTGCGCCGAACTCGAGCGCGATGCCGGCGAGCTGCGGTGCCAGCGTCGCCAGCACGATGGCCGCGATCAGGCCGCCGATGGTCGAGGCGATGGTCGCCATGCCGAGCGCCTTGCCGGCCTCGCCGCGCTGCGCCATCGGGTAGCCGTCGAGCACCGTCGCCGCCGAGGCCGGGGTGCCCGGCGTGCGCAGCAGGATCGACGATACGCAGCCGCCATAGATGCCGCCGATATAGATGCCGATCAGCATGTTGAGACCCATCACCGGGGTCATGCCGAAGGTCAGCGGGATCAGCAGCGCCACGCCCATGGTCGCGGTCAGGCCCGGCAGCGCGCCGATGACGAGCCCGCCCAGCGTGCCGGCGGCGATGGTCAGCAGCACCTGCAGATCGAGAAGCGGGGTGAGAAAGGCGATGGAATCCATGACGGTCCTGAAGCTCTGTCCTGCGGCCGCGCGCGGCGGCTCGTCTTTGGGTCAGGACAGGGCGCCGCAGCGCCCTGCCCCGGTGTCATGCGCCCTGTCGGGCGCACGGGATCAGTTGTTCATGCCCAGCATCTCGAGCTTTTCGAGCACCGCCTTGGTGGTCTCCATGTCCTGGCGGGCACGGGCCTCGAACTCTTCGCCGGTCTCGAAGGTGACGAATTCGCCCATGTCGGTCAGCGTCTTGACGAACTCCTCGTCGGTCGCGACCTTCTCGACCGCGTCGCGCAGCCAGGCCACCGTCGCCTCGTCCATGCCCTTGGGTCCGATCAGGCCCTTCCACGACGACCAGGTGAAATCGACACCCTTCTCGACCGCGGAGGGGGTGTCGGGGAAGAGGTCGATGCGCTCGTCTTCCATGACGAAGAGCGGGGTCATCTGGCCGGCCTCGGAGGCGGCTTTTGCCTCGGCGGGCGAGGCCACCATGGCGTCGATATGGCCGCCGATGCAGGCGGTGCGGGCCTCGGACGAGCCGTTGAACGGCACCGACTCGATGGTGATGCCCGCGGCGTCGGCAAAGGCCTCGGCCGAGATCTGGTTGGCGCCGCCGGCGCCCGAGTTGCCGACCTGCGGCGCGTCGGACTTGGCGTATTCGACAAAGGAGTCATAGTCGGCGAAGGGCGCGTCGGCGCAGGCCACCATGACCTGCAGCGACCGGGCGTAGAGGCCGATGAACTCGACATCGTCGAGCTGGTAATCCGTTCCGCCGATCAGCGGCTTGATGACCAGCGGGCCCTGCGCGCCGGCACCCAGCGTGTAGCCGTCGGGGCGGGCGTTGATCGCTGCCGAAGAGCCGATGCCGCCACCGCCGCCGGGCTGGTTGCGCACCACCATCTGGCCGTCGAAGATGCGCTCGAACGCGTCGGCCACGACCCGCATCGACAGGTCGGTGGAGCCGCCGGCCGAGTAGGGTACGACCACCTGGATCGGGCGCTGCGGGTAGTCCGCCGCAAGCGCGCCGGTGGCTGCGAGGGCCGCCGTGGCGGCGCCGAAAAGTGCTGTCTTGAACATGAAGTGTCCTCCCTTCAGATTGGTTAAGAAGAATTGGGGTCAGGGCAGCCACACCGAGAGCAGCTCGGTGAAGCCGAAATAGATCGCGAGGGTCATGCCGACCGGGAACAGGATCACCAGCAGCCAGTTGCGCTCACCCAGCAGCAGCAGGCCGAGGATGAAGGCCACGATTGTCGAGGGCAGGTAGCCCACCGGCATGAAGGCCACCGCATAGGCGATCATCACCAGCGTGAACCCGGCCATCGAGAGCAGCACCTTCTTGCCCGGCAGCGTGATGTCGGTCTTGGGATCGTGCTCGGCGCGCAGGGCCCGGACGATCAGCATCACCGCCAGCAGCGCGATCAGCGCGGTGACCAGCCAAGGCACGAAGCTCGGCCCGGCGACGCCCGGGTTGAAGCCCTGCTTGATATAGGTTGCGCGCCAGCCGGCGAAGCCGCACAGCGCCAGCAAACCGCCGCCGATCCAGAGATCCGCCCTTGCTTCCCGAACGATCATCGCAGGTCCTCCTCGCATCGGGGAGAGCGGGCAGGCCGCCTCCCGAGTCTTGCTGGTCAACATGACGACAAGCTGACAACCTGTCAATTGGTGAAACTTGTTTTCTTCATCTTTCGCAAATTCCACCCAACCCGCATCGCGCACGGACGACACAATCGCGGCGAAATTGGCAGATCATATCACTGTTTTAATTAACATAATTGACACACCCAACAGCACTCCGACCAATACCTTCGCGCCTGAACCCCACCCAAACCGCCAGACTTACTATTTGACAAGTTGTAAAACATGCGCCAGTCCTGATGTCAGATTCACGGCTCCTCGCCCCGCAGGAGCCGACTCAGACCAGCGGCGAGACGCTGATTTCGCCACGAGGAGGATTTCGCGATGCACAACCTGACGACCCCCATCGAATTGCGCCGTCCGGCTCTTGTTCACTATGGCAGCGGCACGCTCGCGAAGCTGGCCGACTGGGTCGCGGCAGAGGGCTACAGCGCGCCCTTCGTGGTCGCCGACCCGATCAATGCGGCGCGGCTCGACGCGCTCGGCCTCGGAACCGTCGCCTGCTTCGGCGAGGTCGTGCCCGAACCCGGCACCGACAACCTCAACGCCGCCGTCGCGGCGGCTGGTGACGCCGATCTGGTGATCGGCTTCGGGGGAGGCTCGGCGATGGATCTCGCCAAGCTCGTTGCGGTGATGATGGGGCAGGACAAGCCGCTCTCCGAGATCAGCGGCCCGAACCGCGCCCCCGCCCGCAAGGTCGGCCTGGTGCAGATCCCGACCACCGCCGGCACCGGCTCCGAGGTCGGCACCCGGGCGCTGGTGACCGATCCGGAAACCAACAGCAAGATCGCCACCGAAAGCCCCTACATGCTCGCCGATCTGGCGATCATCGACCCCGATCTGACGATGACCGTGCCGCCACATGTCACCGCCGCCACCGGCGTCGATGCCATGGCCCATTGCGCCGAGGCCTTCACCTCGAAGCGCGCCCATCCGCTGATCGACGGCTACGCGTTGCAGGGAATCGCGCTCGTCGGGCAGTATCTCAAGCGCGCCGTTGACCATGGCGACGATGCCGAGGCCCGCGCCGGTCTGGCGCTCGCGGCCTTCTATGGCGGGGTCTGCCTCGGCCCGGTCAACACCACCGCCGGCCACGCCCTGAGCTACCCGCTGGGCACCCGATACAAGCTGCCGCACGGCATCGCCAACGCGTTGATCTTCCCGCATGTTCTGGCCGCCAATGCCGAGGTGCGCCCCGAGAAGACGGCCCAGATCGCCGCCGCGCTCGGCTTCGACGGCGGCAGCGAAGAGGCGGTCCGCGCCGGCGCCACCGCGTTCTGCGAGGCGCTCGGCCTCGACATGCGCCTGCGCGCCCATGGCGTGGCCGAGGACAGCCTGCGCGCCATGGCCGAAGAGGCCCACGGCATCCGCCGCCTGCTCGACTGGAACCCGCGCGACCTCTCGGTGGACGAGATCGAGGCGATCTACCGCCGCGCGTTCTGAGACTGATGCGGCCGCGGGTCCACATCGTCGCCGACGACCTGACCGGCGCGCTCGACAGCGCCGCGGGCTTCGCCGCGCGCGGCGCCCGGGTGCGGGTGGCCTGTACGCCGGCGCATCTCCCCGCAGCGCTGGACTCCGGCGCCGATGTGATCGCGGTGGCGACGGGCACGCGCGACGGCAGCGAGGCCGCGGCGCGGACTGCGGCGAACGCCGTGGCGAAGGCGATGGAGGGGCGCGGCGGGCTGCTCTTCAAGAAGATCGACAGCCGGCTCAAGGGCCATATCCGCGCCGAGCTCGACGCGCTGGTCCCCGCCGATGCGCCGCTGCTGGTCAATCCTGCAATCCCGGCACTTGGCCGGTTCTGCGCCAATGGCGCGGTGACCGGGGCCGGGGTCGCAACGCCCATTCCGGTGGCCGAGCGGATCGGGCGGGATGTCACCCTGTCAGATACGCCCGACCAAGCTGCGCTCGACGCCCAACTCCCTCCCCAGCTCGAAAAAACCACCTTCGTCGGCGCCGCAGGACTGGCCGAGGCCCTGGCCCGGCGGCTCTGGCCCGAGCCGCAGCCACGCCCCCTGCCCCGTCCCGAGCTGCCCGCCCTGCTCGCCATCGGCTCGCGCGATCCGGTGACCTCGGCGCAGCTCGCCGCGCTGCGCGACGTGCCGCTGGCAGAGGCCCCGAACGGCGCCTGCCCCGCCCTGCCCGATGCCCCGCTGCTGGTCCTGCGCATGACGCAAGGCCCCGAGGCCATCGACGGGGCGCAGGCAGGGGCCGCCTTTGCCGAGACCATCGCCACGGCCCACGCCCGTCTGCGCCCCGCCACGCTCTTCGCCTGTGGCGGAGAAAGTGCCGCCGCATTGCTGGCGCGGCTGACCATCGGCCAGCTCGACGTGCTGGGCGAGGTGCTGCCCGGCGTGCCGGTCGCACGCTGCGCCGATGGCCCGCCGTTGCTGCTGATCACCAAGTCCGGCGGCTTCGGACCACCCGACACGCTTGTCAAACTTGTAAAATTCCTCGTGAATGACTAAGCCCAGAGGGTGACACGGAGCCAAACCCCATATGCCGAACGGGAAGACGAAATCCAGGATGCCTCTGGCGGACAAGGTCTACCACTCGCTGCACGCCCGCATCGTGAACGGTGACTACCCCGCCAACGAGAAGCTGCCCGCCGAGATGCAGCTCGCCGAAGAGTTCGGCGTGTCGCGCCCGGTGCTGCGCTCGGCGCTGGAACGGCTGCGCGAAGAAGGTCTCGTGGTGTCGCGGCAGGGCGCCGGCAGCTTCGTGCGCGCCGCCCAGCCCCACGTGCCGTTGGGCTTTGCACGGGTCGAGACCCTTGCCGACATCCAGCGCTGCTACGAGTTCCGCATCAACCTCGAGACCGAGGCCGCGGCCCTCGCCGCCGAACGCCGCAATGCCGATGCGCTCTCCGAGATCGAGCAGGCGCTCGACCTGCTGCGCGCCGCCACCGGCTCGCTGCAGCACCGCGAGGACGCGGATTTCATGTTCCACAGCGCCGTCGCGCACGCCTCGAACAACCAGTATTTCGAGGCCACGTTCCGCGCCCTGCGTGACCACGTGAACGTGGGCATGAAGCTGCATGGCGAGTCGTTGATGAATGACGGGCGCAAGGGACTCGAAGAGGTGCTGGCCGAGCACACGGCGATCTTCGAGGCGATCCGCGATCGCGCTCCGGACATCGCCCGCCGCGAGATGCGCAACCACCTGATGCACTCGCGCGACCGGCTGTTCGGCGGCGGCGCGCTGGACCTGAGGATGCCCGAGGCCGGCTGATCTCGGATCCCGAAGCGGATGCCTGTCGCGGCCCCTCGCAGACCGTCGAGGGCTACCCCCGTAAGTTCGCAGCACCCCGCGACAGGCGCGTCTTCGCATGCAAGCGATACGGCCCCGCCTCCAAGGCACTCCCGCAGACCGGCTTGAGAGACACCGCGCCAACCGCCGGCCCATGCGCCTGCGGACCAACAGTCACGGCCTTCTGCACCCGAGCCACAGTCCGCGAATAGCGTGGCTCGCGCCCCTCTCAAAACGCCCGCAAAATAAAAGATTTACAATCTAAGGTCGTATTACTAACGTCTTAGTTGTTTTTAGATTCTGATCTTCACCCTCTAAGGCGTTTGAGAAAGGTCCAAGATGTTCCGGACCATAGTGGCGAGTGGCTTTCTCCTGACCGTTCTGGCGTCCCATGTCGAGGCCGCCTGTCCGACCTCGATACCGGCGGATTACAGCGGTCAGACGATCAACGACTTCAATTTCGGGGCCTGCCCCGACAACAGTCTCGACAATGCGAATTTCAGCGGCGCCAATCTTCAGGGATCGACGTTCGCCGGGGCCAGCCTCGTCTCCGCCGATTTCACCGGCGCCGAGCTTGGACCGAGCGCCACCTATCCGGCGGTGAATTTCAGCGGAGCGGTCCTGGCTGGCACCGTCTTCGTGGGCGCCGAGATGCCCGCGACGGATTTCACCTTCGCCACGATCCACTGCACCGATTTCTCGCAGACCAACCTGCTCGAAGCGCGGTTCGGCGCGACCCAGAATATCGTTGCCGACGCCACCTGCCGGACCGACTTCACCGGCGCCAGTCTCGATATCGGACTGATCACCGACCCCTCCGCGCCGGACCAGCGCGGCAACTGGCGCGTGAGCGACTTCACCAACGCGAACTTTCACGGCGTCGACCCCGCCAAGGTCAATTTCCGCGCTCAGGACCTGAGCGGCGCGATCCTGACCGGCACCAACCTGGCGGCGCTCGACTTTACCGGTGCCAATCTCAGCGACGTGAAACTCAACGGCACCTTCCTGCAGCACGCGACGTTCGACACGACCGCGCTCAACGGCGCCGATTTCACCGGCGCGGCGTTGACCGGCAGTCGCTTCATCTGCGCGCAGGGCTTCGGCGCATCGGGGGGCACCAGCACCGCCGACGGGAGCCCCTGCCCCAAGGCGCCCGCGCCGGTCACTGCCTCGAAACCGGCGGATTTCACCGATGCCACGGCGGACAATGCCGACTTTACCGGCGCCCAGCTGTCGCAATCGAAGTTCTCGGGCGCGGTGCTCACCCGCAGCACCTTTACCTATGCCGACCTCAGCCAGGCGGTGTTCGAGGCACAGGGCGCGTCGATCCCGCCCGCGCAGGTCAAGTTCGCGATCTTCGACCATGCCAAGTTCAGCCAGTCTCGGGTCTCGTCGGTCGACTTCTCGGGATGCTCGATGGTCGGCGCGGACTTCAGCGGCACCACGCTCAGTGGCACCAACTTCGCCGGCGCCACGATGGACACCGCCCAGTTCGCCAAGGCCAACATCCAGCAGACCAATTTCAGCCAGACCAGCCTGAAATCGGCAGGCTTCGTCGGCGCCACGATCTCGCAGATCACCGGGGCGGGCAAACCGCCCGAATTCAGCTGCGCCCAGCTTGGCGGGGCGGATTTCTCGAACGCCTCGGTCAGCTCGGCGCTGTTCAACAACGCGGTGATGGTCGACAGCCAGTTCTGCTGCAAACCCAAGAGCGCCGGCGGCGATCCCTATTGCGGCATCATCGACAGCCTCGGGACCGCCTATGGCCCGACCAGCTTTCCCAACGTGACTGGAACCTCGGTTCGCTGCCCCGACAACAGCCTCGCCACCGATACCGGCTCGGGCAAGAGCCCGGCCGAGCTTTGCCCCGACACCTGGAGGCTCGCCGCGAACTGGACCACCACCGGCTGTACCGCGTCGGGCCAGACCACGATGTGGTCGATCAACTGCAACGCGGGCCCCGGCAACGTCGTGCAATTCGCCGACCAGAAGCTGAAGGCCTGCATCCTCGAAAGCCTGCCCGCCGACGAGACCGAAGTCCTCATCACCACGGCCGAGGCGATCGGCGCCGTCAACTGCCCGGCGCGGGACATCACCGACATCACCGGGCTCGAGCATTTCACCGCCATGCACACGCTCGATCTCAGCGGCAACAAGCTGACGAGCTTCGGGCTCAGGTTCACCGGCAACAAGACCGGTCTGGTGTCGCTCAACCTCGAAGCGAACCAGCTCACCTCGCTCGACCTTTCGAGCATCGACCCGATCGAGTTCCTCAATGTGGCCAACAATCAGCTGACCGGGATCACCCTGTCGGCCAACACCTACCTGTCGTCGCTCTACGCCCAGTA
>NZ_JBYNAH010000050.1:0-25671 GCF_059781815.1 Salipiger sp.
CCCCCGGGCTGGCGATTTGGTAGAGCTGGGTACTCAGCTTCGAGGTTCTTCGGACTTGGCCGGGATAAATCGAGGGATTCAATCTGTCATTCGCCATCCCGCAGGCCGGCGATGACGCGGCGGGCGGAGAGGTCGCAAGTGGCCTTGGAATCGAAAACGCGCGGCCGAAAGGGCCGCGCGCTTTGCATTCCGGGGTGCCTATTTGGCTCAGGCGTCGTTTGCGCCCGGGGCCTGGCAGACCGCGACCAGCTCTTCGTATTGGCGGGTGACCCAGCCGAGCGCCGCTTCGGGGTTCTGCTCCTCGATGCGGTCGGTGAACTGGGCGAAGACCGCCGCCGAGCGCGAGTCGTCGATCATCGGGATGCCCTGCGCGGTGATCACCGTCTGGTAGACGAAGAAGGCGATGGCCACGAGCAGGATGCCGCGCGCCACGCCGAACAGGAAGCCGAGCCCCTGGTCGAGCCCGCCAAGCGCCGAGCGCTGCACCACGCTCGAGAACACCGGGGTGAAGAGCGAGATGATCACCAGCGCCAGCGCCAGCACCGCGGCGAAGGCGGCGATCAGCGACAGCTCGCAGCTGTCGGTGAGGAATTCGCCGATCACCGGCACTTCCTGCACCAGCGGCTGCACCTGCGGGGCGAACATGTAGGCAAGGACGGCAGCGGCGATCCAGCCGGCGATCGCCAGCGCCTCGCGGACAAGGCCGCGGGAATAGGCCAGCAGCGCCGACAGCACGATGACGACGGCAACCACGCCATCAACTACAGTGAAACCTTCCATCCGATCCTGTCCCTTGTCGTCCCGACCATTGCGGGCCCTCTTAACCGGCGCCGAAGACCTCGCCAACCACGCTGGCGAGATCCGCCATTTCGGTCAGCTCCATCCCGGAACCCTTGGCCTTGCCGCCGCGCGGCAGAATGGCTGTGGAGAAACCAAGTTTCTGCGCCTCTTTCAACCGGTTTTCGGTCTGACCCACCGGGCGCAGCGCCCCGGAGAGGCTGATTTCTCCAAAAACCACCGTCTCGGGCGGCAATGCCACATCCTCGCGCGCCGACAGAAGCGCCGCCGCCACAGCGAGATCCGCCGCCGGCTCGCTCACCTTCATGCCGCCCGCGACGTTGAGATAGACGTCGAGCCCGGCGAAGGGGATGCCGCAGCGCGCCTCGAGCACCGCGAGGATCATCGCCAGACGGCTGCCATCCCAGCCCACCACGGTGCGGCGGGGCTGGGCGTGCGGCGTTGGGGCCACCAGCGCCTGGAACTCGACCAGCACCGGGCGGGTGCCCTCGATGCCCGAGAACACCACCGAGCCGGGCGCCGGCTTGCCGCGCTCGGACAGGAACAGCGCCGAGGGGTTCGAAACCTCGGACAGACCGCCGCCGGTCATCTCGAAGACGCCGATCTCGTCGGCCGGGCCGAAGCGGTTCTTGACGCTGCGCAAGATGCGGAACTGGTGGCCGCGCTCGCCCTCGAAATAGAGCACCGTGTCGACCATGTGCTCGACCACGCGGGGGCCGGCGATCTGGCCGTCCTTGGTGACGTGACCGACCATGATCACGCTGGTGTTGCGGCTTTTGGCAAAGGTTGTCAGCTCATGCGCCGCGGCGCGCACCTGCGCCACCGAGCCCGGGGCAGAGCCCACGTTGTCGGCCCACATGGTCTGGATCGAGTCGATGATCGCCAGCGTCGGGCGCTCCTGCTCGAGCGTGGTCAGGATATCGCGCAGGTTGGTCTCGGCAGCGAGCTTGACCGGGGCCTGTTCCAGCCCCAGCCGCTGGGCCCGCATCCGCACCTGGGCGCTGGCCTCCTCGCCGCTGGCATAGATCACCTTGAGGCCGGCCTGCGCGAAGGCGGCGGCGGCCTGCAGCAGCAGCGTCGACTTGCCGATGCCGGGATCTCCGCCTACCAGAATGGCCGAGCCGGGGACCAGCCCGCCGCCCAGCACCCGGTCGAGTTCGCCGATGGCGCAGGCGGTGCGCGGCGGCGGGGCTTCGGGATGCGACAGGTCGGTGAGTTTGGCGGCGCGGCCCTTGGCGTTGCCGAGGGTCTTGCCGGAGGGGCCGCTCGACAGCGGCGCCTCCTCGACGATGCTGTTCCATTCGCCGCAGGCTTCACAGCGCCCCGACCATTTCGAGGTGGTGTTGCCGCAGGTCTGGCAGACGAAATTTGCTGATGTGCGCGCCATGCCGCCTGTTTGGCGCAGCGGCATGGCGGGTGCAAGCGCCTCGGAGGCCGGGCGGTCTTATTCCGCCGCGCGCCGCGACAGCATCGCCACGACCGGCTCGGGATGGGCGGTCTCGTGCTCGTCGTCCTCGTAATGCTCGGGGCCGCCGACCCAGCCGGACTGCACGTCGCTGAGGGTGGCGATGTGCTGCGGCTGCGGCGGCTGCGCCTCGGAGACGTGGATCTCGGGCATGATCAGCTCGAGCTGCTCGCAGAGCCGGGCAAGCTGCGCCTCGGCCACGTCTTCTTCGAGCTCGACGCGCATGTGCCAGTTGTGGATCTCGTTGGCGACGCGCTTGGCCTCTTCGAGGCGGATGTTGAAATCCTCGATCTCCTGCTGGCGGGCGGTGAGGAAGTCGCGGGCGCGCTGCACCTTGTTGTCGGAATAGACCTCGGCCAGCTCGTGCGAGACGTGGCTCATCTGGGCCGCGACTTCGAGCACCGAGGGTTCGAGATCGCCCAGATCGGGGTGATCGCGCAGGAAGGCGATGCGCTCGCGCACCGAGTCGAACTCCGACGACATGGTGAACACGCCCTCGCGGTCGGCGCGGTGCGAGGCGGCATAGGCGCGGGCGACATCGCGCATCGTCATCTGGAACCGCCGGTGCGAGTTCTCGAGCGTCATGATACGCGCGTTCGACGGCAGGAAGAACATCAGCCCGAGCGCCAGTGCGGTCAGCCCGAGCTGGATGTAGATACCGGCCTGCGGCACCACGTGCTCTCCAAAGGTGAGCGGCATCGTCAACCAGTCGACATAGCCCAGCGCGGCGGCTGCGGAATAGGCGCCAAGGCCGAGACCGAGGGACAAGATCAGCAGGAAGGCGACCCGCTGCATGAGGTATTGGACAAGAAGGGCCGTGGCACGCATCTGCGTCATCATGGGTCTATGCCCCCGGAAAAAATATGAATTGCATAAATCGACAACGGCAAGAATACGCCGAAGGTTGCATTTTCGCCTAGATTTTTTTTGAAGGCGGCGCGAGCAACCCGGTCGAGCTTTGCCAATTCTTAACCGAATCGGAGGACTGTTTCCTGATTCAGGTCAACTCCGGCGCGTTTTGTCCCGGGATTCCGCCAATGAAATCAGGAGTGATGCCAGGATGCACCCGGTAAACAGGTAAAGTCCCCATGCGGTTTCGATCCGGCCCACGCCGATGCCCTTGGCCAGCGTGATGTAGACGGCGATCAGGAAAATATCCGCCATCGCCAGCTTTCCGAGGATGTTGACCGCGGGCAGGGCGCGGCGGTCGAGCAGGCCGAACTGGATCAGCGCGAGGCCCAGCGTTTTCAGCCACGGCGCGAAAAGTGCGAAGAATGTCACCGTAAGCGCGAGGAAAATGTCGCTGCCCCAGAGCGCCTGCAGCCCCGAGAGCACGCTGATCTCCTGCAGCCCGAACAGCGGCAGGAGGCCCGCGCGCATCAGCGGTGCCGCCCAGGCCACCGGGTAGAGCACCAGAAGCGCGAGGTTCGCGGCCTTCAGCGCGGGGCCGGGGATGCGCGGGGCGGCCATCGGGTCAGATCAGGCGGGAGGCGAGCCAGAGGCCGAAGAGCAGGATCAGCAGGACCACATGCGCGATGTCGAGCCCTCGGCCACGGCTTCCGGGCAGGTAGGCGCTGGCGGCCAGCACCAGCGAGGGCACCAGCAGCGGCAGGATGCCGCCGCCCATGTTCATGAAGCGCGCCGCGGCGGCTGCCACCGCGCCGCCGGTCAGCCCGGCCACCGGGGCCAGCAGAACGATGCAGCCGAGCACCGCCAGCACCAGCGCCACCACGGCGGCGCCGCGCGAGGGACCTTCGGCGCGCATGGCGCGGGCCAGCGCCAGCGCGGCCACAAGCTCGAGAAAGATGAAACGCTTGAAGATCAGGAAGGCAAGCAGGATGGGGGTGGGCTCTAGCATGGTCTACCTCACGGCCTCGATCGGGCCCTCGGCGCGCCCGTGGATGAATTGTTGCAGATAGGGGTCGGCGGCGCTGTCCATCGCGGCCACCGGGCCGGTCCACTTGATGACGCCGTCATGCAGCATCGCCACGTCGTCGGCGATGGCCCGGACCGAGCTCATGTCGTGGGTGATGGTCATCGCGGTGGCGCCCATCTCGGTGACGATCTCGCGGATCAGGTCGTTGATGACGCCGGCCATGATCGGGTCGAGCCCGGTGGTGGGCTCGTCGAAGAAGATGATCTCGGGATCGGCGGCGATGGCGCGGGCGAGGCCCACGCGCTTCTGCATGCCGCCCGAAAGCTCCGCCGGGAAGGCATCGGCCACGTCCGGGGTCAGCCCGACGCGGCGCAGCTTCTCGATGGCGATCTCGCGCGCCTCGCGCTTGGGGCGCTTCAGTGCGCCGCGCAGCAGGCGGAAGGCGACGTTCTGCCAGACCGGCAGAGAGTCGAACAGCGCGCCGCCCTGGAACAGCATGCCGAAGCGGGCGAGAAAGGCGTCGCGGTCGCCCTCGTGCACGTCGTGGCCATCGACGAAGATCTGCCCGGCATCGGGCTCGATCAGCCCGAGGATGCATTTCAGCGTCACCGACTTGCCGGTGCCCGAGCCGCCGATGATCACCATCGAGGTGCCGCGCGGGATCGTCAGGTGCAAGTCGCGCAGCACGGTCTTGGCGCCGAAGGCCTTGGCCACGTGGCGCAGCTCGATCATCGGGGGCATCGTGTCTGTCATATCGAGAAGAACACCCCCGTGAGCAGGAAGTTGGCGGCGAGGATCAGCACCGCCGCCGCCTCGACCGAGCCCTTGGTGGCGCGGCCCACGCCCTGCGCGCCGCGGCCAGACTGCATGCCGTAATAGCAGCCCATCAGCGCCGCGATGCCGCCGAAGGCGCAGCCCTTGACCAGCGACGACACGATGTCGAGCGGCTCGAGGAAATCGACGGTGTTCTCGAGATAGGCCGCCGGGTTGAAGCCCAGCGAGCCGGTGGCGACGACATAGCCGCCGAAAATGCCGATCACGTCGCCCACTGCGACCAGGAGCGGCACCACGATCAGCGCCGCCAGCAGCCGCGGCGCGACGAGGTATTTCATCGGGTGGGTCGAGAGTGTCACCAGCGCGTCGATCTGCTCGGTCACCTTCATGGTGGCGATCTCGGCGGCGATGCTCGAGGTCACGCGCGCGGCGATCATCAGCCCCACCAGCACCGGCCCCAGCTCGCGCACCATGCCGATGGCGACGATCTGCGGCACCACCGCCTCGGCGTTGAAGCGGGCGCCGCCGGAATAGATCTGCAGCGCCAGCGCGCCCCCGGTGAACACCGCCGTCAGCCCGACCACCGGCAGCGACAGCCAGCCGATCTGCAACAGCGCGTTGAGAAACTCGCGGGCGTAGAAGGGCGGGCGGAAGACATGGCTGACAGCCGCGCCGGCGTAAAGCGCCACCCGCCCGATGGCGGCGAGGAAACGCAGGACCGTGCGGCCGATCAGCGCCAGTGGCGTGGCGAGGCTCATGCCCCGGTATAGGTCCGGGCGTAGCGGTTGCCGAGCGAGGTCAGCACCTCGTAGCCGATGGTGCCGATGGCGTCGGCCACGGTGTCGACGCCCTGCTTCTGGCCCAGGAGCTCGACCTGCTCGGGGACCTCCTTGAGCGCGGTGACGTCGATGGTGATGAGGTCCATCGAGACCCGGCCAAGGATCTTGCAGCGGATGTTTCCGGCCCAGACATAGCCTTTCTTGGCGAGCGCCCGGTGGATTCCGTCGGCATAGCCCGCGGCGATGGTGGCCACCTTGGTGGGCACGCGCGCCACCCAGCTGTTGCCGTAGCCCACCGCCTCGCCGGGGGTGACCTCGCGGGTCTGGATCACCGGCAGCATCAGCTCGACGACCGGTTTCGCGTCGGCAAAGGGAAGCCCGCCATAGATGCCGATGCCCGGGCGGGTGACTTCGAAGTGATAGTCCGGCCCCATCAGGATGCCGCCGGTGGCCGAAAGCGAGCGCGGCGCCTCGATATCGTCGGTCATCTCGCGGAAGGTGCGCAGCTGGAGCGCGTTCATGCCGTGCTCGGGCTCGTCGGCGCAGGCCAGGTGCGACATCACCAGCCGCGGCTTCTGGGCAAGCGCGACCTCGCGCAGGGCGGCCCATTCCGACGGCTCCATGCCGAGCCGGTTCATGCCGCTGTCGAGCTGGATGCCGAACGGATGGCCGGGCAGGGCCTCGACATGGCGCAGCATCTGGTCGATCGAGTTGATCATCGGCACGAGGTTGGCCTCGCGCAGGGTCTCGGCATCGCCCTTCATATGGCCCGAGAACACGCAGATCTCGGGGCCGGGGCCGAGCGCGCGGCGCACCGCGATGCCCTCGGAGGCGACCGCGACGAAGAAGCGCGTGGCGCCTTCGGCCGCCAGTGCCGGGACGACCTTGTCGACCCCCAGCCCGTAGGCATTCGCCTTGACGACGGCGCCGGCCTCGCCGGTGGTGAGATCAGCGAGCGCGCGCCAGTTGGCGCGGATCGCGGCGAGGTCGATAGAAAGCTGTGCCTGTGCCATGCCTTGCTTGAAATCCAACCCCGCAGGGCCGTCAAGTGGGAAAGCGGTCGCGGGCGCGGGCCTAGTAGGCCTCGCCGTCTTGCTGCCACGGTTTGACGAGGTTTCCGAAGCGGGTGAACTGGCTCTCGAAGGACAGCTCGACCGTGCCGATGGGGCCGTGACGCTGCTTGCCGATGATCACCTCGGCCTTGGCGTGCAGGCGGCTCATGCGCTCCTGCCAGGCGGCCATCTCGTCGAGACGGTCATCCGAGGGCTTTTCCCGCTCGACATAGTATTCCTCGCGGAACACGAACATCACCACGTCGGCGTCCTGTTCGATCGAGCCCGATTCGCGCAGGTCCGAGAGCTGCGGCCGCTTGTCGTCGCGGCTTTCCACCTGACGCGACAGCTGCGACAGCGCGATGACGGGGATGTTGAGCTCCTTGGCGATGGCCTTGAGGCCCATCGAGATCTCGGCGATCTCCTGCACCCGGTTGTCGGCGGTGCCGCGCAGCAGCTGCAGGTAGTCGACGATGATCAGGTCGAGCCCGTGGGTCCGCTTCAGGCGCCGCGAGCGCGCCGCGACTTGGCTGATCGGCAGGGCGGGCGTGTCGTCGATGAAAAGCGGGCAGGCCTCGAGCTCCTTCGCGGCCTCGACGAAGCGGCGGAACTCCTTCTCGTCCATGTCGCCCTGGCGGATCTTGTGGCTCGAGATCTCCGAGGCCTCGGCGAGGATACGCCCCGCCAGCTGCTCGGCGCTCATTTCGAGGCTGAAGAAGCCCACAACGCCGCCGTCGATGGCGCCCTCGGTGCCATCATGCTTCTGGCCGCGCTTGTAGGCCTTGGCGATGTTGAAGGCGATGTTGGTGGCGAGCGACGTCTTGCCCATCGAGGGGCGGCCGGCGAGGATCAGAAGGTCCGAGGGGTGCAGACCGCCGAGCTTCTTGTCCATGTCGATGAGGCCGGTGGAGATGCCCGCAAGCCCGCCCTCGCGCTGGTAGGCCGCGTTGGCCACGTTCACCGCTTCGGTGACGGCGCGCAGGAAGGACTGGAAGCCGCCCTCGGTCTGGCCCTGCTCGGCGAGCTTGTAGAGCGCCTGCTCGGCTTCGACGATCTGCTCCTTGGGCTCGGATTTCACGTCGACCTTGGCGGCTTTCGAGGCGATGTCGCGGCCAAGCTGGATCAGGTCGCGGCGCACCGCGAGATCATAGATCATCTGGGCGTAGTCGCGCACCGCGAAGCTCGACACCGCGGCCCCGGCGAGACGCGCGAGATAGGCCGGCCCACCCAGCTCCTTGAGCCCCTCGTCATCCTCCATGAACGCCTTCAGCGTCACCGGGGAGGCGAGATTGTTCTTGGCGATGCGCGCGGCGGCGATCTCGTAGATGCGGGCGTGCACCGGCTCGAAGAAATGATGCGAGCTGAGGATCGCCGCGACGCGGTCGTAGATGTCGTTGTTGGTCAGGATCGCGCCCAGGAGCTGCTGCTCGGCCTCGATCGAATGCGGCATCGTCTCCGGCTGTTCCACCTCGACGCCGGTCGGATTGAAGACGCTGTGGTCGTTCATTGCTCTGCCCTGTCCTTGCCTGTCTCTGCCCCGTTATCCCACTGCCCAGGTGGTTCGTGCGTGATAGCCAATGGCGGCGCAAACACCAATCGGGATATGTTTGTGGACAACCGGCGGATAAGCCGGTGGAGATCGCGGGATACGCCCGCGACCGCCTTCATATCGTATCACGTCTTCATTGTGTCGCAACATTTAGGGGAATTGTCGCGATTCTCCCCGATGTCACGGATGGCGTGAAAAACCGCTTATGCGCCGTTTTCCGCCTGCCATTTGCGCGGGTCGGCAAGGAAGGCCTCGACCTGCGCGAGGGTGTCCGCATCGAACCCGCCGCGCGCCTTGGCCTCGGCCAGAACGTCGTGCCAGGTGCAGAGGTAGTGCAGATCGACGCCGTGATCGCCGAGTGTCTTGGTGGTCTCGGGGAAGATGCCGTAATAGAAGATCACCGCCGTATGGGCGCAGCTGGCGCCGGTCTCGCGGATCGCGTCGACAAAGCTCAGCTTCGAGCCGCCATCGGTGGTCAGATCCTCGACCAGAAGCACCCGCTGGCCCTCGGTCATCACGCCCTCGATGCGGGCGTTGCGGCCGTAGCCCTTGGGCTTCTTGCGCACATAGGTCATCGGCAGCGCCATACGCTCGGCGACCATGGCGGCAAAGGGGATGCCCGCGGTCTCGCCACCGGCGATGTTGTCGAAGGCCTCGAAGCCGGCGTTGCGCATCACCGTGACGGTGAGGAAATCCATCAGCGTCGATCGCACCCGCGGGAAGGAGTTGGGCTTGCGGCAGTCGATATAGACCGGCGAGGGCAGACCCGAGGCCAGCTTGAAGGGCTCACCGTTCTCCATGAAATGCACCGCCCCGATTTCCCACAGCATGCGCGCGGTGAGGCGGGCCATTTCTTCGGACGAGGGATAGGACGAGGGGATCATCGGGCGCACTCCAAGCTGACAGACGCCGCCCCTCTAGCCCGAAACCGCCCCCACAGGGAAGGCCCCGCATCTTCTCTGGTTCGACAAATACCTCGGGGTGACTGCCGCGCCCTGCGCGGCAGAGGGGCAGCGCCCCTCGCGCCGGCTTGCCGACGCAAGGACCTTACCCGTTCTAGAACTCAGCACCGGGAATAGGTATGCGCCCAGAACATCCGGTTCGGCATCGGGTCGGTGACGCGCCGCTCCCGAAGGTAGCGCCCGCCGAGCCGGTAGGCCTCCTTCTCGCCGTGCCGGCGGCAGGCCCAGCTCTCGATGACCCCCGATTGCGCCTGCGCGTGATGCACCAGCTCGTGCAGCAGGATCTCGCGCCAGAGCGGGTTGTCATGCGGATCGTCATAGTCCTCCGCCGCGTCGAGGCTGGTCGCGTCGAGGATGTAGATCGTGCCATGCGGCCCGTCGGTGACCGCAAAAAGCGCGTTGAGCCGCTCGTCGACGCCGTCCTCGGGGAGCAAGCTGGCGATGCCGTCGTAGAATTCCAGCGTCAGCTCTTGAGGGCTCAGTTCGATCACCGCCGGGTGCGGCATCGTCGCGGTGTCGTAGGCGGTGTTCTGGCTCACCCAGTCGAGCAGGGCGTCTATCAGCGCATCCATCGGGCCTGTCTCCGGTGCAGGTCCTCCCTGAGACGAGCCTGCCGGATCTGCGACCAAGGTCGCATAGCGGGCCGGATTCCGATGCTGTGGCGCAGAAAAAATGCCCGCAAAGCGGGCATTCGGGCGGCAGCCTGCCGCCCACATGGGCGCGCCCGGGACGGGCGCTCCCGTCTTGCCCTGGACTCAGAGCACCCGCCAATGCAGCGGGAAGCCGGGCTCGAACACGGTGACGGGGCCGTCGCCGGTTTCGATCTTGGCGGGGTAGCTCACCGGATCGCCCTTCTCGAGTGTCAGCGTGTCCTCGTTCGGGGCGAGGCCATAGAAGGCCGGGCCGTTGAGCGAGGTGAACCCCTCCAGCCGGTCGAGCGCGCCGGCCTGCTCGAAGACCTCGGCCAGCACCGACATGGTGTTGGTGGCGGTGAAGCAGCCGGCACAGCCGCAGGCGCTTTCCTTGTTCGGATCGGTGTGGGGGGCGCTGTCAGTGCCGAGGAAAAAGCTCTTGTCCCCGCTCGTCGCCGCCTCGAGCAGCGCCTGGCGATGGGTCTCGCGCTTGGCGACGGGAAGGCAGTAATAATGCGGCTTGATGCCGCCGACGAGGATGTGGTTGCGGTTGATCACCAGGTGGTGCGTGGTGATCGTGGCGCCGAGATCGTCGCCGCCGGCGCGGGCGTAGTCGGCGCCGTCCTTGGTGGTGATGTGCTCCATCACCACCCGCAGCCCCGGCGTGGCGCGACGGATCGGATCGAGCACGCGGTCGATGAACACCGCCTCGCGGTCGAAGATGTCGACATCGCCATCGACCACCTCGCCATGCACGCAGAGCGGAATGCCGTGCTCGGCCATGGTCTCGAGCACCGGGCGGACCTTGTCGAAATCGCGCACGCCCGAGGCCGAGTTGGTGGTGGCGCCGGCCGGGTAGAGCTTCACGGCGGTGATGATACCGTCCGCCTTGGCCTTGGCGACATCTGCCGGATCGGTCTCCTCGGTGAGGTAGAGCGTCATCAGCGGCGTAAAGTCGCTGCCCTCGGGCACCGCGGCGCGGATGCGCTCGCGATAGGCCGCCGCCTGCGCGCCGGTCACCACCGGGGGCACGAGGTTGGGCATGATGATGGCGCGGCCGAAATGGCGCGCGGACTCGGGGGTCACGGCGCGCAGCATTGCGCCATCGCGCAGGTGCAGGTGCCAGTCGTCGGGGCGTCGCAGGGTGATCTGGGTCATGGCCGAGGCGATAGCACGCGCCGCGCAGCCGGGCCAGAGGGAAGCGCAAGGCAGGGGCCGTCCGGGTCGCGCGGACCCTCGGATGTGCCGCCTGGCGTCGGGGAGCTAAGGGGGCCAGCCCCCTCTTGGCCTGCGGCCAATTCACCCCCGAGGTATTTCGAAACCAGAGAAGACGTGGGGAGTGCCCTGTTGGCTTCTCTTCGTCAAAACTACTCCCGCCGGAGGCGGGCCGGACCTCGCCGAACGAGGGCACGCCTGGGCAGGGCGCGGCGATCGGGTTTTGCTTCCGAGGAGGCGCGCGTCAGCGTGCGACGAGGATGATCGCGGCGTAATGGCTGGCGGCAGCGGCGAGCGCATGGCCATGCCAGATGGCGCGGGCGTAGGGGATGCGGTTGGAATGGTGGAAGATGGTGCCGACCGTATAGGCGAGGCCGCCGGCTGCCAGAAGGATCAGTGCCTCGGGAGAGAGCGCCTTGAGATAGGGCCAGGCCGCGATGCCGCCGAGCCAGCCCTGCGCCAGGTAGAGCGCGAAGCCGAGCCGCGCCCAGCGGTGGATTGAGCGCAGCTTCAGCGTGATGCCGATGGCCGAGATCGTCCAGGACGCCACCGTCAGCACCAGCCCCTCGGTGCCGCCGATGCCGAGCAGGGCCATCGGCGTGTAGGTGCCCGAGATCAGCAGGTAGATCGCGGCATGATCGAAGCGGCGCAGCACCGCGCGGGTGGGCGCATGCAGGGTGAGGTTATAGGCGGCCGAGAACCCGAAGCTGCCGATCAGACCCACCGCGTAAGGCACCAGTGGCCACATCGCGCCGGGCTGTGCCGCAAGCGTTGCCCAGACGAACAGCGCCGAAACCGCACCGACCGCGAAACACACACCCAGGATCAGCACGACACCATCTGCGATCTGTTCGGCCAGCGTGTGGGGGAGGGCATATCGGGTCATGCGTGTCTTCGCGGACGGGTCTCCGGCTTTCCTGTTGAGGCGGCCGCGACGGCGGTCTCGGGGCAGGGTGCCGAGACCCGCTGGCCGACGGTGTGGGGCGCATAAAGCGGGGGAAGAACAAGATGATACGGAAATGTGGCGAAAATGTGGCGAAGGACTTTCGCCCCACGCGGGCGCGTCGCCTTGCGTTGGCGCAAGGGAGCTGCCAGCGGCCCGGGCAAAGCGCTCGGCGCCCGGGCGGCATCGGGCCCGCGAGGGGCACGATAAGCGGTTTCAGGCGAGACGCGCAAGCGGCGTAACGGTCGCCCTGCTGCCTTCGGCGATGCGCTCCAGCGCCTTGCGGAAGGCCTGCGTATGGGGCGCCTGCATATGTGCGTCATAGGCTTCAAGGCTTTCGTATTCGGCCATCAGCACGACGCTGCCGCCTTTCTCGCTGAGCGCGTCGAAACGGATCGTTCCGGGCTCGACACGGGCGGCCTCGGCCAGCTGCGAGGCGAGGGTTTTGAGTCGGGTATCCTGTCCGGGCCGGGGAATGGCGCGGACCATGATCGAACAGGTCATCTATATCTCCGTGAATGGTCTGCAAAAAACACTTCCGCTGCATTGCAGCGTCATACGCTAACGTAGGTGCGCTCGCGGAGATTTCACGGGGGAGCGGCTTCAACAAACCGTGTCGGGGCGCCCGGGGAGGGCGCCCCGATCAGGTCTGAGAGATCAGGCGGCGGCGTCCTGCGGCGCGGTGAAACGCTCGTAGAAACCCTCGCCATCCTCTGCCATCTCGCGCAGCAGCGCCGGGCAGGCGAAGCGGTCACCATAGCTCTCGGCAAGCTGGTCGCAGCGCTCGGCGGCATAGGGCGTGCCGAGGATGTCGAGCCAGGAGAACGGACCGCCCGACCACGGCGCGAAGCCCCAGCCGAGGATGGCGCCCACGTCGCCTTCACGGATGTCCTCGAGCACGCCTTCCTCGAGCGCGCGCACCGCTTCCAGCACCTGCACGAAGAGCAGGCGGTGCTGCACCTCAATTAGCGAGGGCTGCGCCTCCGCGACCGGGTATTTCGCCGCGAGCCCCTCCCAGAGAAGCTGCCGCTTGCCTTTGTCGTCGTAGTCGTAGAAGCCGGCCTTGGACTTGCGCCCGAGACGGCCCTCGTCGGCCATCCAGAACACCACTTCGTCGACCGCGCCGTCGGGATAGGCATCGCCCATCGCCGCGCGGGTCGCCTTGGCGATCTTCACGCCCAGATCGATCGAGGTCTCGTCGACCAGCTGCAGCGGCCCCAGCGGCATGCCCACGAGCTTGGCGGCGTTCTCGATCAGCGCCGGCTCGACGCCCTCGGCCACCATGCGGATGCCCTCGTTGATATAGGGGATGATGCAGCGGTTGGCGTAGAAGAAGCGCGCGTCGTTGACGACGATCGGGGTCTTGCGGATCTGGCGCACGAAATCGAGCGCCTTGGCGACGGCGCGGGCGCCGGTCTGCTTGCCCTTGATGATCTCCACCAGCATCATCTTCTCGACCGGCGAGAAGAAATGGATGCCGATGAACTGCTCAGGCTTGCTCGAGGCCTTGGCGAGCTCAGTGATCGGCAGGGTCGAGGTGTTGGTGGCGAAAATGCAGTCCTCGCCCACGTGCGCGAGCACCTGTCGCGTCACCTCGGCCTTGACCGTCGGGTCCTCGAACACCGCCTCGACGATCAGGTCGCAGCCCGCAAGCCGGGCGTAATCGTCGGTCGCGGTGATGAGGGAGAGCGCGGCCTCCTTCTTCTCCGGCGTGGCCTTCTTCCGGGCGATGCCCTTGTCCATGTAGGAGGCGGTGTAGGCCTTGCCCTTTTCAGCCGCCTCCAGCGACTGGTCGAGCAGAACCACCTCGATCCCGGCCATGGCCGAGACCAGCGTGATGCCGGCGCCCATCATGCCGGCGCCAAGCACGCCGACCTTCTTCACCTTCTGGTCCGGCACGTCGGGCCGGTTGGCGCCCTTCTCGAGCGCCTCCTTGTTGATGAAGAGCGAGCGGATCATCGCGCTCGACGACGGGTTCAACAGCACGTTGGTGAACCAGCGCGCCTCGATCTTGAGCGCCGTGTCGAAGGGCACCAGCGCGCCCTCATAGACCGCCGAGAGCATCGCCTTGGCCGCCGGGTAGACGCCCTTGGTCTTGCCATGCACCATCGCCGAGGCGCCGACGAAGGTCATGAAGCCCGCCGGGTGATAGGGGGCGCCGCCGGGCATCTTGTAGCCCTTGGCATCCCACGGCTTGACGATGTCGGCGGGGTGCGCGCCCAGCACCCAGGCCTTCGAGTCGGCCAGCGGATCCTCGCAGACCTCGTCGATCAGCCCGGCGCTCTTGGCCTTCTTCGGATCGACCAGCTTGCCTTCCAGCAGGAAGGGCGAGGCCGCCATGGCGCCAAGCTTGCGCGACAGCCGCGTGGTGCCACCGGCGCCGGGGAAGATGCCGACCATGATCTCGGGCAGGCCGATCTTGGCCTTGGCATTGTCGGCGGCAAAGATCCGGTGGCAGGCCAGCGGGATCTCGAAGCCGATGCCGAGCGCGGTGCCGGGCAGCACGCAGGCAATGGGCTTGCCGCCCTTGTTCTTGTCGTCCATGCCTGCGCGCTCGATCTTCCGCAGGATGGTGTGGATCTGCATGATGCCCTCGAAGATGCTCTTCGCGGGATCGTCGCCGCCATCCTCGCGCATCTTGGCGATCACGTTGAGATCCATGCCGCCGGCAAAGCTGCCCGCCTTGCCGGAGGTCAGCACGATGCCCTTGACGGCCTCGTCTGCGAGGGCCTCGTCGATGAGCGCGTCGAGCTGCTGGAAGCCCTCGATGCTCATCACGTTCATGCTCTTGCCCGGGGTGTCCCAGGTGATGGTCGCGACGCCCTCGGCGTCGGTCTGCATGGTGAATTCCTGGCTCATGGTCCGGTCTCCTCCCGTCACACGCGTTCGATGATGGTGGCGGCGCCCATGCCCGAGGCGACGCAGAGCGTGGCAAGTCCGGTGCCCTTGCCGCTGCGCTCGAGCTCGTCGAGCAGGGTGCCGATGATGATGGCGCCGGTGGCGCCGAGCGGGTGGCCCATGGCGATCGAGCCGCCATTGACGTTGACCTTGCTCTGGTCGACGTCGAAGGCCTGCATGAAGCGCAGCACGACGCTGGCGAAGGCCTCGTTGACCTCGAAGAGATCGATGTCCGAGATCGCCATGCCGCTGTCGGCGAGGATCTTCTCGGTCACCGGGACCGGGCCGGTCAGCATGATGGTCGGATCGGTGCCGATCTTGGCGGTGGCGCGGATGCGGGCGCGGGGCTTGAGGCCATGCGCCTCGCCGAAGGCCTTGGAACCGATCAACACCGCGGCCGAGCCGTCGACGATACCGCTGGAGTTGCCGGCATGGTGGACGTGCTCGATTTTCTCGAGATGCGGGTATTTCATCAGCGCCAGCTGGTCGAAGCCCGGCATCACTTCGCCCATCTCCTTGAACGAGGGCTTGAGCCCGCCCAGCGACTGCATGTCGGTGCCCGGGCGCATGTACTCGTCGCGGTCGAGGATGGCGACGCCGTTCTGGTCGCGCACGGTGAAGACCGAGCGCGCGAAGCGGTTGTCGGCCCAGGCCTCGGCGGCACGGCGCTGGCTCTCGACGGCGAGCCCGTCGACGTCATCGCGGCTGAAGCCGTACTCGGTGGCGATGATGTCGGCCGAGATGCCCTGCGGCACGAAATAGGTCTTCATGGCGAGGCTCGGGTCGACCGCGATGGCGGCGCCGTCGCTGCCCATGGCGACCCGGCCCATCATCTCGACGCCGCCGGCGATGTAGCCGTCGCCGGCGCCGCCGCGCACCTGGTTGGCGGCGAGGTTCACCGCCTCCATGCCGCTGGCGCAGAAGCGGTTGATCGACAGGCCCGGGATGCGCTCGTCGAGATCCGAGGCCAGCACCGCGGAGCGCGCCAGGCAGCCGCCCTGTTCGGCCACCTGCGTGGCGTTGCCCCAGATCACGTCCTCGACGGCGTGGCCCTCGAGCCCGTTGCGCTCCTTCAGCGCGTTCAGCGTCAGCGCGGAGAGCCGCAGCGAGGTCAGCTCGTGCAGGGCGCCGTCCTTGCGGCCCTTGCCGCGCGGGGTGCGCACGGCGTCGTAGATATAGGCGTCAGTCATTCTGCTCCTCCTCTCAGGCCCGGTCCGCGGGGGAGCCGGGCATCAGGTCGTATGGGTGTTTCCAGCCGTCGAGCGCCTCGATGGTCGACAGCCAGCGATCGATCTCCGGCCAGTCGCCGCGGACGAAGCCGAAGGGTTCGGGATAAAACAGGTAGCCGCAGCAGGAGAAATCCGCATGGGTCGGGCCCTCGCCGACGATCCAGTCGCGGCCCTCGAGATGGGCGTTCAGCACCTGGTAGGCGGCCTTGAGGCGGCCTTGGGTGAAGGCGATCACCTCCGCCGGGCGCTTGTCCTCGGGCAGGAAGTTCATCAGGAAGCGCGTCATGCCGGCCTGGCTCGAGAGCTTGTGGTTGTCCCAGAACACCCAGCGCATCACCTCGCGGGCCTCCTCGAGCGTGGCGCCGCCGAAACGGCCGGTCTTCTCGGTGATGTACATCTGGATGACCCCGGACTGGGTCAGCTTGATGTCGCCATCGACCAGCACCGGGGCCTCGCCCATCTCGTTGACTTGCGCGCGATACTCCGGGCTGCGGGTCTCGCCGTTGAAGAAGTCGACCTTGACCGGTTTCCAGTCGAGCCCGGAGAGCGCGAGGGGCAGGGCGGCCTTGTAGGCATTGCCGGATTCCCCGAAGCAATAGAGTTGGATGGTCATGCAATCGTCCTTTCGGATGGGCCTTTGGCGCGGGCAGGAGCGGGGGTTTCGCACCCCCGCACCCCCGCGGAGTATTTTCGACGAAGAGAAGGGGCTGCCGCCGAGAGCGGGTAACCCGGTGTTAACCTCGAGTGGGGTAGGCTCTCGGGGCGGTACAGGCTGGAGAGCCGATGACCGCACGTGGAGAAGCGCCGCCGTCCTGCCTCAGCATGGGCCGGGTGGCGGCGTGAACCGAGAGCCGCCCGCCAAGCTGCGGCCTGCGCCCCTCGCAGAGCTGCACAGGGCCCGATGCGCGGTCCCCCTGCTTCTTTACGTTCCAAATACTCCACGGGGGTCCGGGGGTGTGAAACCCCCGGTCCTTCGTGCGGGATCGGCGCCAGGGCCGGATCAATGGCGATCATGCTGCGCATTGGCCCTCCCTGCCGCCGCGGCTCTTTTGAAACCTGTCGTGGCTAGCGCTTGCGCGCCTCAAGCTCGGCGTTGAACAGCCGCAGCCGGTGCGCCAGCAGCTCGCTGTCGGTGACGCTGTCGAAATGCTCGAAGAGGAAGGACAGCGCCTCGCCCTCGTCGAGCCCGGCTTCCTCGGCAAAGCGCCGCAGGCCGCGATAGCCGTCCTCGGTCATGGCGACGGAAAAGCGGCGGGTCAGGCGGAAGCGTTTCGGCAAGGTCTCTCTCCTTCGGTACGGGCTGGGCGGGGCACAAGACCCCGCCGCCACCCTCGCGTCAGAAGTTCTCGACGTCCAGCGCCATCACCGGCTCGGCACCGCTCTCGATCCGCGCCAGGTGGGTGCGGGTCGCGGGCAGCTGGCGCGCCATGTAGTAGCGCCCCGTGGCCAGCTTGGCGTTGAGGAAAGCGCGGTCGGCACCCTCGGTCTCGAGCCCGGCCTTCGCCGCCACCGCCATGCGCGCCCACAGCAGGCCAAGGCAGACATGGCCGAAGAGATGCATGAAGTCATACGACCCCGAGAGCGCCTCGTTGGGGCTCTTCATGCCCTTCTGCATGAAGAACATGCCGGCCTGCTGCAGATCCTTCGAGGCCGCCTTCAGCGGCTCGAGGAACTGCGCATCGAACGCCTCGTCCTGCCCCTTGTTTTCCGCGATGAAGCGCTTGACCATCTCGAAGAAGGCCATGACGTGCTTGCCGCCATCCTGCGCCAGCTTGCGCCCCACGAGATCGAGCGACTGGATGCCGTTGGTGCCCTCGTAGATCATCGTGATGCGGGCATCGCGGACGAACTGCTCAAGCCCCCATTCGCGGGTGAAGCCCGACCCGCCCAGCGTCTGCTGCGCCAGCACCGTGGTCTCGAAGCCCTTGTCGGTGAGGAAGCCCTTGATCACCGGCGTCAGCAGCGAGATCAGCCCCTCGGCGTCCTTGTCGCCCGAGCGATGCGCCTGGTCGATCAGCGAGGCACCCCAGAACACCAGCGCGCGCGCGCCCTCGGTCAGCGCCTTCTGGTCCATCAGGTTGCGGCGCACATCCGGGTGCACCATGATCGAATCCGCCGGCCCGTCGGGGTTCTTGGCGCCGGTCACGTCGCGCCCCTGCAGCCGGTCCTTGGCGAAACCGAGCGCGTTCTGATAGGCCACCGCGCCCTGCGCATAGCCCTGCAGGCCGACGCCGAGCCGGGCCTCGTTCATCATGGTGAACATCGCCCGCATGCCCTTGTGCGCCTCGCCCACGAGGAAGCCGGTGGCGCCATCGTAGTTCATCACGCAGGTGGCGTTGCCGTGGATGCCCATCTTGTGCTCGAGACCGCCGCAGCTCACCGCGTTGCGGTCGCCCAGCGAGCCGTCTTCGTTGACCATGAATTTCGGCACGATGAACAGCGAGATGCCCTTCACGCCCTCCGGCCCGCCGGGGATCTTGGCCAGCACCAGGTGGATGATGTTGTCGACCATGTCGTGCTCGCCGGCCGAGATCCAGATCTTCGAGCCGGTGATCTTGTAGCTGCCGTCTTCCTGCGGCTCGGCCTTGGTCTTGATCAGGCCGAGATCGGTGCCGCAATGGGGCTCGGTCAGGTTCATCGTCCCGCCCCACTCGCAGCTCACCATCTTCGGCAGGTAGGTGGCCTTCTGCTCGTCCGAGCCATGGGCATGGATGGCATTATAGGCACCGTGGGTCAGACCCTGGTACATGTTGAAGGCCATGTTGGCGGAGGAGAACATCTCGCCCACGGCGGTGGAGACGAGATAGGGCAGGCCCTGGCCGCCATAGGCGGGATCGCAGTCCAGAGCCGGCCAGCCGCCCTCGCGCATCTGGTTGAACGCGTCGTGGAACCCCTCGGGGGTGCGCACGACGCCGTTCTCCAGCGTGCAGCCCTGCGCGTCGCCCACCGGGTTCAGCGGCGCGAGCACGTTCTCGGCGAGTTTCGCCGCCTCGTCGAGGATCGCCGCGGTGGTGTCGCGGTCGAGCTCGTCATAGCCCGGAATGCTGCTGCTGCTGACGTCGAGAACGTCGTGCAGCACGAACTGCATGTCCTTCACGGGGGCGGTGTAGCTCGGCATATGTCTCCTCCTTCATGCCTCCGGCTGACGGGTCAGCCGGCCTTTTTCTGCTGCAGCTGCTGGAGCATCCTCTCGCCCCATGCCAGCTGGTCCTTCAGGTCGTTGATCGCGGCATCGAGTTCGTCGCGCTGCTTCTGCAGGTCGTCGAGCCGCTGCTGGGCGATCTCGTAGGTGCGGGCGATCTGCGTGTGCTGCTGGTCGCCCATGTCGTAGAGGTCGAGCAGCTGGCGGATCTCTTCGAGGCTGAAGCCGAAGCGCTTGCCGCGCAGGATCAGCTTGAGCCGGGCGCGGTCGCGCCGGGTGAAGAGGCGTTTCTGGCCTTCCCGGACCGGGAAGAGCAGTTCCTTCTGCTCGTAAAATCGCAGGGTACGGGGGGTGACGTCGAACATGTCGCACATTTCCCGGATCGTCATCATCTGCTCATCGCTCATTGGTTCGTTTCCCCTCACGTAGCGTTAAGATGCCGGGTGAGGTGCGCTTTCGAGCCGAGTCTTACAATGGCAAAATTGGTTGACGTAACTCAGACGCTACGTCACTTCGAAGTTGACGTAACTTCCTTTCGCGTCACCCGCGTTTTGGCGACATTTCGTTACGTAAAGGTGGCGTACCGCGCAACCGGTCCCGGCGCGTGACGACAGCGCTTTGCGCGCGGCTGGCCAAAGCGCTTGCAGCGCCCCGCGCTCAGGGGATCCCAAAGGGGACTGGACAGAATCGGACTGCCGGGCTCAGCCCGCGAGCGATTTCGCGGTATCGTCCCGAAGCGCTTTGAGCTCGGCCATCGCCTCGTCGAGCTGGCGCTTCTGCTCGGCCAGCTCCAGCATCTGCCGGTCGGCCATCTCGAGCCAGGCCTGCATCTGCGCCTGGCTGCCTTCCTGCTCGCGCATCTCGAGCCATTGCCGGATGTCCTCGAGCTGGAAGCCGAAGCGGCGGCCGCGCAGGATCAGCACCATGCGCGCGACTTCGCGGGGGCCGTAATAGCGCGACCGGCCCTCCCGGTCGGGGGAGAGCAGTTCGATATACTCGTAGTACCGCAGGGTGCGCGGCGTCACTTCGAAACGCTCGCACATCTCCTTGAAGCTGAGACGGGTCTCGCTCATCTGCTCCTCCTTGATCGTGATGCGGAACCTAGTGCGCCGGGGCGGGCTGCGCAACTGCCTCGGCAGAGCCTTGCGAAGCCCTTGTCGCGCCCGCATAAAGACCGCGACAGCCACGGAGGCCCGAATGCAAGTCGACAAGGCCGAGCTCGCGCGCGAGTTCATCAACCTGGTGCCGCAGGCGCGGGCGCTGAAGCTCGAGATCGCCGAGATCCACGACGGCATCGCGGTGATCCGCATGCCTTACGATCCGCAGCTGGTTGGCGATCCCGACACCGGGGTGATTCATGGCGGCGCGGTCTCGACCCTGATGGACACCTGCGGCGGCGCCGCGACCATGGCGCATCCAAGCAATCCGGGCGGCACCGCGACGATAAGCCTGCGCATCGATTACCTGCGCGCCGCGACGCCGGGCCAGGCCATCGTGGCGCGGGCCGAATGCCACCACGTGACCCGCTCGGTGGCCTTCGTGCGCGCCACCGCCCATGACGACGACCCCGACAATCCCGTCGCCACCGCCACCGGCACCTTCACCGTGGAGGGCGCGACATGAACCGCCGTCCCCCCGAGCCGGTGCAGGTGGTCAAGCAGCGCCGCGACGCGGCGCTCGCGGCGCTGGCTGGCCGCGTTCCCTATATCCGCTTCCTCAACATCTCCTTCGACCGCCGCGGCGACGAGCTCACCGGCGTGCTGAACTACGATGACAAGCTGATCGGCAACCCGCAGCTGCCGGCGCTGCATGGCGGTGTCACCGCGGCCTTCCTCGAGGTGACCGCAATCATCACCCTGAGCTGGGGCCTGCTCTGGGAGGACGTGGAAAGCGGCGCGCTTACCCTCGAGGCGCTGGAGGCCGGAAACCTGCCGCGCCTGCCCAAGACCATCGACTTCACCGTCGACTACCTGCGCTCCGGGCTACCGCGCGACGCCTATGCGCGTGCCCACGTGACCCGCTCGGGCCGCCGCTATGCCAGCGTCCGCGCCGAGGCCTGGCAGGACAACCACGACCGCCCGATCGCCCAGGCCCACGCCCATTTCCTGATGCCCCGCAAGGAGGGCTGACCCCACCGACCGCAGCCCGCGCCCCCGGCTTCTTTACGTCAAAAATACTCCGGGGGAGTCCGCGCCCGCGCGGACGGGGGCAGCGCCCCCTCCGGCCTCACCGCCCGAGCCAGCCCATGTCCGAGACCGCCACGACCGCCCCGATCACCCATTCCCGCGTCCTCAAGATCGCCATCCCGATCCTGCTGTCGAACGTGACGATCCCGATCCTCGGCGCGGTCGATACCGGTGTCGTCGGGCAGATCCCGCAGCCCGAGCCGATCGCCGCGGTCGGCGTCGGGGCCATCGTGCTCTCGGCGATCTACTGGGTGTTCGGCTTCCTGCGCATGGGCACCGTGGGGCTCGCGGCGCAGGCCGCGGGCGCCGGCGACCGGGCCGAGGTCGCGGCGCTTCTCACCCGCGCTCTGCTCATCGGGCTCGGCGGCGGCGCGCTGCTGATCGCGGTGCAATGGGGCATCTTCGCGGCCGCCTTCGCGGTCTCGCCCGCCTCACCGGAGGTCGAGGCGCTGGCCCGCAGCTACATGCAGATCCGCATCTGGTCGGCCCCCGCCGCCATCGCGATCTACGGCATCACCGGCTGGCTGATCGCGCAGGAGCGCACCCGCGGCGTGTTTGTGCTGCAGCTCTGGATGAACGCCATCAACGTGGTGCTCGACCTCGTCTTCGTGCTGGGGTTCGGCTGGGGCGTCGAGGGGGTGGCCATCGCCACCTTCATCGCCGAATGGTCCGGCCTCGCCATGGGGCTCTGGCTGTGCCGCGCCACGCTGGGCCTGCCGCCCGCGCGCGACTGGGCGCGGGTCTTCGACAAGCTGCGGCTCAAGCGCATGGCGGTGGTCAACACCGACATCCTGATCCGCTCGCTGCTGCTCGAGGCCATTTTTGTCTCCTTCCTGCTGGTCGGCGGCAAGTTCGGCGACGTCACGCTCGCCGCGAACCAGGTGCTGCTGCAGTTCCTGATGATCACCGGCTACGCGCTTGACGGCTTCGCCTTCGCCGCCGAGGCGCTGGTGGGCCGCGCCTTCGGCGCCGGGCAGGTGCAGCTGCTGCGACGCGGCGCGGTGCTGACCAGCCTGTGGGCGGCGGTGATCGCCGCGCTCATGGCGCTGTGCTTCTGGCTCGCGGGACCGTGGATCATCGACATCATGGCCACCGACCCGCAGGTGCGCGCCGAAGCGCGCGCCTACCTGCCGTGGATGGTGCTGGCGCCGCTCACCCAGCTCGGGCTCACCATGTTCGACGGCATCTTCATCGGCGCAACCCGCTCGCGCGACATGCGCAACATGATGATCGTCTCGGCGGCGCTCTATTGCGTCGCGCTGGCGCTCTTCCTCGGTCCGCTCGGAAATCACGGGCTGTGGCTCGCGATGCAGATCTCCTTCGTGGCGCGCGGCCTCACCCTGGCGCTGCGCTACCCGGCCCTCGAGCGCGCCGCGACGCTTGCCGCGGCTGGACCTGCGCGCGGCGCGGCCTAGTCTCTGCCGGGAGCATTCGCGAAGAGGGCATGATGACACGGATTCTGGGACTGTCGGGCAGCCTCCGGCGCAAGAGCTTCAACACCGGCCTGCTGCATGCCGCCGCAGAACTGGCGCCGGACACCGTCACCGTCGACGCCCGCACCATCCACGGCGTGCCGCTTTACGATGCCGATCTCGAGGCTCAGGGCACGCCGCAGCCGGTGCTCGACCTGCGCGCGGCGCTCGCCGATGCAGACGGGCTGCTGATGATCACGCCGGAATACAACAACAGCCTGCCGGGGGTGTTCAAGAACGCCATCGACTGGATGAGCTCGGGCGAGGGCGCGGAGCTGTTCCAGGGCAAACCGGTGGCGCTGATCGGCGCCTCGCCCGGCGGTTTTGGCACCATCCTGTCGCAGAACGCCTGGCTGCCGGTGCTGCGTGCGCTTGGCACACGGCCCTGGTTCGAGGGGCGGATGATGGTCTCGAAGGCCGGCGGGCTGTTCGACGATGAGGGGCGGCTCAGCGACGCGGCCACCCGCGACCGGCTGGCGGCCTTTGTCGGGGGATTCGCAGACTGGATCGGCAGCGGGGCCTGACGGGCGTCGATGACGCTGCGACGGGCGAAAACCGGAGAAACCCGAATTTCGCGACTTTTCATGTTTCCGATGCAGATCGACGCCTTCGCCGCTCTGGTTGTGCTTGCGGCCGCTCCTTAACGCCCGTAGTGGGTCGCGTTGCTGCTTGAAGATGCAATTTTTCCGATCATACGATGAAAGTTCGTGACGGCTCTTGCGCAATGCGCAGGACCGTCACAAAACTGATGTGTGAAATTATGATTTCAGAACGGTTATTGTTATGTTCCTCGCTCGTATCCGCGCGCACCTTCCCGACCTGCACAGGGCCGAATACAAGCTCGGCTGCTTCCTTCTCGAATTTCCCGGCGATCTCGCCTCCTATGACGCGCAGGAGCTTGCGCGGCTTTGCGGTGTCTCCAAGGCGACGGTGTCGCGCTTCGTGCGGCGGCTGGGCTTCGAGAATTACGACGCGGCGCGGCGTGCCGCCCGCGAGGAGCGTCAGCAGGCCAACCGGCAGATCAGCGTGCGCCCGAGCGTCGGCTCGGGCTCGGCGGATATCTCCGACAGCGTGCGCGAGGAGATCGACAACCTGATCTGGACCTACGAACAGGTCGATGCCGAAGAGCTCGAGACGCTGGCCGATGCGGTGCTGAGCGCCCGGCGGGTCTGGCTTGTGGGCTTCCGTCTCTGCCGGGTGTTCGCGGACTATCTGCAGACCCAGCTCGTTCAGGTGGCCCCGACCTGCGCCAGCATCCCGCAGCCGGGGGTCAGCCTTGGCGAATACGTGACCGAGATCGGGCCGGAAGACCTGGTGATCTGCGTGGCGCTGGGAAGCCGCGAGGGCCGCACCGAGGCGCTTCTCGACGAGCTGCGCCGCAATGGCGTGCCGATCGCGCTGATCGGCGACAGCGAGGCGGCTCCGGCCGCCGGCGTGCGCTGGCAGTTCCGTTGCCGCACCGACAGCTCTGAGGCGCAGGAGAACCACGCCGCGGTGCTGTCGCTGTGCAGCCAGATCGGCACCCGCGCAACGATGCGCTCGGGGGCCATCGCGCGTTCGAGACTGCGCCGTATCGACGAGGTCAACGCCCGGCTGGGCGAGGTCTGACCGCGCCGCTCAGCCGGTCTCTTCCACAGGCAGAAAGCGCAGCGCGCGCCCGCCGAGATCGCGGAAGGCGCGCTGCCGGCAGGTCAGGACGAGGATCTGCAGATCCGCCGCCTGACGGTGCAGCGCGTTGAACATGCGCTCGATGCGGTCGTCATCGGTGAAGACCAGCGCGTCGTCGAGGATCACCGGCGCGGCGCGGCCCGCCGCCTGCAGCATCCGCGCAAAGGCCAGCCGCACCAGCAGCGCCACCTGCTCCTGCGTGCCTCCGGAGAGGATGTCGAGCGGCTCGGTCTGACCGTTCCGCACGAGCCCGTCGGGTAGCAGGGAGTCTTCGGCCCAGGTCAGTTCCGACTCTTGCCACAAAAGATTAAGAAGCGGACGCAACTCTTTGGCGACAGGTTCGAAATAGCGCTCTCTCGCCTCGGTTCGGGCGGCGGTAAGCGCCTGCTCGAGCCGGGTGAGCGCGGCAACCTCGTGGGTGATCCGGGCAAGCTCGGCCCCGGCTATGGCCAGCGTCTCCTCGGTCTCTGCGAGACGCTCCTCGACCGCGTCCCCGGCGGCGCGCGCGATGCGCTCCTCGAGCCGGGCAAGCTCGGGGCGCAGGGTCTCGATCTCGTGGCCGGCCTGATCGGCGACCGATTGGGCCCGGGCCAGCGCCGCCTCGGCCGCGACCAGATCGGGTGCGCTTTGCAGCTTCTCGGCATGGGCTGCCTCGGCGAGCTGCAACTGCTGGCGCGCGGTCTCGGCCTGCGCCGCGAGCGTCGGCTCGTCGTTGTCGGCGGCGTCGTGCGCCGCGCGGGCGCGCGCCAGCCGCTCGGTGACCTGCGCCAGCAGCGTCTCGGTGCGGGTCTTTTCCGACAGCGCCTGCGACAGGCGCTCGGTGGCGCTGGCGAGGCGCGCGCGGCCGGCCTTCTCGACTTCGCGGGCGGTCTCATGGGCGGCGATGGTGGTCGCGAGATCGGGCGCGTCCTCGGCGTCCTCGGCCTTGGGCAGCCTTGCGAGCTTGTCGCGCAGAGCGTCGAGCCCCTCGGGCGCGAGCGAGGCCAGAACCGCGCGGGCCTCGCCGAAGGCCTGCTCGGCCCGTGCCTCGT